>JAEZYO010000220.1 GCA_023419055.1 Pseudomonadota bacterium
GCCTGGACCTGTCTGAAGCTCATTTTCCCGGAGCCACGCGATGAAAGATCTGATTTTCGAAGTCGAACCGTGGCTCCTCGCGGTGCTCGGCGTCCCGTCGCTGCTCGTCCTCGCCGCTGCGGCCCTCTACATGCTCGAGGGGCTGCGACGTCAGAGGCGCTACGCAGCGCTGGCGCTGGCGCTGGCCGGCGTTGCCTTCGCGTTCACCACGCCGGGCGCGTGGGTCGTCGTCGCCGCGTGCGGAGCGGTGGCGCTCGTGCAGGCCGGGAGCTACGCCTACTTCACGCTTCGCACGTTGCTCGGCCGAGCGCGAGGGCGAGCGCTGCGCGTCTCCGCCAAGGGACCTCGAGGGTCTTCGCCGAGCGTGACCCTGGTCATTCCCGCCAAGGACGAGGGTCGCATCATCGCGACCACGCTGCGCTCCCTCGACCGGCTCGAGTACCCCTCGGACCTGCTGGAGCTCGTGCTGGTCGACGACGGCTCGACCGACGACACCCGGGAGATCGCCGCCACGCTTTCTCGGGAGATGCGCCACCGGCTCCGCATCGTTCACCACGAGGTGTCGGGCGGCAAGGCGCGGCGCCTGAACGAGATCACTCAATCGGCGGGGAGCGAGCTCATGCTCGTCATGGACGCGGACCACTGCGTCGAACCCCAGCTGCTCAACCAGATGCTCGCCCACCTGGACGGCGCGCCGGACGTCGCCTGCGTTCAGGCGGCGAGCGCGGTGCGCAACGCGAGCACGAACCTCCTCACGAAGCTGCTCGAGGTCGAATACCTGTTTCGCTGCCGCGGCATCTACCCGGGAAAGCGCATCGGGATGTTCTTCGGCAGCGGCGGGCTCTTCCGCCGCTCGGCGCTGCTCGAAGTCGGCGGCTTCGCGACGGACATGCTCACCGAGGACGTCGAGATCTCGTACCGCTTCTACAAGGCGGGCAAGCGCATCGTCTACGACGACAGCCTGAGCTCGTACGACCTCGCGCCGGAAGACTTCCGGAACTTCTTCAACCAGCGTCACCGCTGGATGCGAGGGCTCTGGCAAGCCATGCTCCTTCACCTCAGAGAACGCGAGAGCCGGAGCTTCTCGGCGAAGATCCGGGCCTACTTCGTCCAGTTCACGATCGACGGCTTCGGCGCCTTCTGCCTCAGCGTGCTCGAGATGTACGCCTTCCTCGAGCTCATCGGGGTCGTAGGCTTCTCGCTTCGCCTGCCCATGTACCTGATGCTCGGGAGCTCGGCGTGCGCGTTCGCGCTCGGCACCGTGCGAGGCGGCAAGGCGCTGAACCTGCTCTATCTGCCGCTCGTCCCTCTCTACATGATCGCTCACAGCATCCCGATGGCTTGGGCGCTGGTCGACAACTACGTGCTCGGCAAGCCCTTCGTCTGGGTCAAGACCGAGCGCGCCTCCGAGACACCCGCAAACGTTGGCTTGAGCCGAGGTACAGCATGAAAAAGCGGATCATGACCGGTGCAACCGGCTTCGTCGGAAGCCACTTCCTCGCGCACGCGCTCGGCGAGGGAGGGCACACGTCTGCTCTGGTCCGGGCGCCCTCCGAGGACGCCGCCTCGCGGAGGCTCGAGCGAGCGCTCTCGGACGTTTCCTTCGAAGCGGAGGCCGCGCGCTCGCGGGACGCGTGTCGTCCCGTCTGCTTCGATCTGCGCGAGCCGGGGTGCGGGATCTCGGGCGCCGCGCTCCGGGAGTTGAAGGGCGCTCGTCCGAACGAATTCTGGCACTTCGCCGCGAGCTTGAAGTACGAGGATCGCCACCGCGACGAGATCTTCGGCGCCAACGTGGAGGGCACGCGCCGCGCGCTCGAGCTCGCTCGCGAGCTCGGGTGCGAGTGGTTCGTCTACGTCTCCACCGCCTACACCGCTGCCACGCGACGCGGTGACGTGCCGGAGGCGCTGCACGCGCCCGACGTCCCCTTCAACAACTGCTACGAAGAGACGAAATCGCAGGCAGAGCACGCGGTCCAGAGCTTCTGCCGCACGAACGGGCTCTCCTTTTCCATCCTGCGCCCGTCGATCGTCATCGGCCCCTACTCGACGAAGACGACGGGCGGCAGCACGAGCGGCCTCTACGGCTTCATCCGCGAGCTCCTGCGCGCTCGGAAGCCGCTGCGCGGCCTCTTCAGGCGCGCGGAGCTGTGCGGGGATCCCGAGACGCCCGGCAACCTGCTACCCGTGGACTGGTTCGTGGAGGACGTCGCGCGCCTCGTCAGCGAGGGCCTCCGCGACGGTGGCGTCTATCACATGACGACGGAGCACGCGCTCTCGGTCGGGGAGATCAGCGAGGTGATCGCCGAGGTGATCGACATCCCGGGGTTCGAGTTCGTTCGAGAGCCGTCGCCGAGCCGGAGCCCGGTCGAGGTGCTGCTCGAGCGGCGTCTCGAGTTCTACGGCGGCTACCTCTCGAACGGAAAGCGGTTCCTGCGCAGCCGTCCCTTCTCGCACCGCCTCTCGCGCGGCGACGTCGTCGAGTACGTGCGGCGCGCCGTGAGCGAGAGCGCGAGCGCGCGAGCCCCCGCCGCAGCAGGGCAGGCGCTCGTTCGAACCGGCTGACAGGGTCGCACGGGCTTTCGCGCCGAGCCGCCGGTGTTCGTCGGCTCACGGCATCAGGTGAAGCATCCCCATCATGCCGGCGTCGGCGTGGTCGAGGATGTGACAGTGAAACATCCACATGCCCGGCCGCTCGTCGTAGCGCACCGCGAGCTTGATGCTCGAGTGATACGGCACGTCCACGGTGTCCTTCCACTCGAGCGGACGGCGCGGCTGACCTTGCTCGTCGAGCACCTGGAAGAAGAAGCCGTGCAGGTGGAAGGGGTGGGACCACTGCATGTCGGTCGATACCGTCCAGATTTGGGTCTCTCCGATGGCGCCGTGGAACGGCTCGGACAGCTCCATGGGCACGTGATTGATGCCGAGCACGAGCTTCCCGTCGACGTCCGTGTCTTGCGTCAGCGCGACCTCGACCGGCGTGGCCCCCGAGAGATCGAGCGGCTCGATGGCTCTTGAGGTCTCCGGGAACGAGTCGACCTTCGGCGCTGCGTGCTCCGCGAACTTCATGGAGAACACCGTCTCCTCGGGCCTGAACTCGGTGCTCCCGTAGCCGCGATCGTACGGCACCCAGCGCACGGGTAGCGTGGAGCCGCCCTCGCCGCGCGGTACGACCAGGGCATCGAGGCGCTCGGCCGGCGCGAGCACCAGCGTGGAGCCCCGCGTCGAATACTCCGAGAGACCGCCGTCTCCGCCGATGCGCGCAAACTCGTGACCTTCGAGCGCCAGCTGAAAGTATCGGCTCTTGGCCGCATTCAAGATGCGCCAGCGCTGGCGCTTTCCGGAGCGCGCTTGCAAGGTCGGCGCGACGCGCCCGTTCACGAGCAGCACGTTGCCCTCGCGCCCGAACAACGTCCCGATGTCGCCGGAGATGGAGGTGTCTTGCAGCGAGCCGTCCTCGTTCAGCGCCACGTCGGAGAGCACGAGGACGAGCTCGTCGCCCAGCCCCGCTTCCGCCGGATCCTCCACCACGATCGCGCCGTAGAGGCCGTTACCCACCTGCTCCGCAGAGTCGAAGTGCGGGTGGTACCAGTAGAGGCCCGCGTCCGGCAGCGTGAACGAGTAGTCGAAGGAGCCACCCGGCGGCACCACGTTCTGGCTGTGCTCCGGCACGCCGTCCATCGCGACCGGGATCCTGAGGCCGTGCCAGTGGATGGTCGTCGCCTCGGGGAGGTCGTTCTTGAAATGCACGACGAGCGTGTCTCCCACCTGCGCTCGGATGACCGGCCCCGGCAGCTTGCCGTCATAGGTCCACATCGGGGTCGTCGTGCCCGGCAAGATCTCGAGAGACTCCACGCGCGCGGTCAGGTTCACCTCCACCACGCGCGGATCGGGGTTCACGTCCTCTGCGGACGCCATGGCAAGCTCGTCGTCCCAACCCTCGGGTTGGCCCGCCTCACCGTCGGGTTGGCCCGCCGCGGTCGGCGGAGGCTCGCTGCCGCAGCCGAACAACACCAGAAAGAGGAAGAGTGGTTGACGCAGGCTCATGTTCGAGGCTCGGAAATTTCTAGTAGCGACTTCTCGCGCCGCAACTTTTCGGGCAGAAGGGTGTCGCTCTGAGCTCCTCGCCCGACACGCCGAATGCACGACCCGCGCCAAGCTCGGAATCTCTCGAGCAGGTCGTGGAAAGGTTGGCTCTGCGCGCAGCCGTCGCGGAGCTCGGCGAGCGCAGCGCTCTGCAAAACGAGCTCGCGGAGCTGCGCGCGCTCTTCAAGCGAGAGCCACGGGCGTTCTCGCCGGAACTCGTGCAAAAGCTGCGTGAAGCAGCGCAACGTCTGAATGAAGCGCCGCCGGAAGAGCAGATTTTGCGCGAATTGAAGCGCACCTTCGGGTACGAGCGCTTCCGGCCGGGGCAGCTGCCCGTGATCAAGACGGTGCTCTCACATCGAGATTGCGTGGGAGTGATGCCCACCGGCGCCGGCAAGTCCTTGCTCTATCAACTTCCGGCCCGGCTCCTCGGCGGCGTCACGCTCGTGATCTCTCCGCTCATCGCGTTGATGAAGGATCAGGTCGACGCGATGCGCGAGGTCGGGATCCGGGCCACGTTCTTGAACTCGAGCCTCGACCCGGAGGAGCGCCGCGAACGCGTGCGGAAGCTCACCGCCGGCGAGTACGAGCTGGTCTACGCCGCGCCGGAGGGGCTCGAAGCCTCGGTGGGGCGCGCGCTCGCGGGCATCGACGTGCGCCTCATCGCCGTGGACGAAGCGCACTGCATCAGCCAGTGGGGTCACGACTTCAGGCCCGCGTACCGCACGCTCTCCGGTCTCAAGCGCCGCTTCCCGCGCGTGCCGGTGCTGGCGCTCACGGCCACGGCCACGCCGAGCGTGACGCGCGACATCGTCGAGCAGCTTGCCATGGGGCGGCCCGAGGTCTTCAAGGGCTCCTTCTTCCGGCAGAACCTGCGGCTCTGGGCGTGTCGAAAAGACGAGCTCGGCAAGCTCACGACGCGCGACGCCATCCTCGCCAGCGTTCGCGAACGCAAGGGCGAGAGCGGGATCGTCTACTGCTTGTCGCGAAAGAGCGCCGAGCAGACCGCCGAGCACCTGGTAGGCCAGGGAGTGAAGGCGGCCGCCTATCACGCCGGGCTCGAGGCGGAAGAGCGCTCGCGCGTGCAGGACGCCTTTCGCAACGGCAGCGTCGACGTCGTGGTCGCGACGGTGGCGTTCGGCATGGGCATCGACAAGCCGGACGTGCGGTTCGTCATTCACCGCGACATGCCGCGCTCGATCGAGGGCTACTACCAGGAGGTCGGTCGCGCGGGGCGCGACGGGCTACCGAGCGACTGCCTGCTCTTCTACTCGTGGGCGGACGTGAAGGCCTACGACCGCTTCGCCGATCAGAGCGAGGACGAGTTCGCCGCGGAGCGAGCGCGCAGCATGGCGCGCGACATGTTCTCGTTCGCCGACGGCCAGGGCTGCCGGCACTCCGCGCTGGTCGGCTACTTCGACGAGGAGCTCGCGGACTGCGGCACCCTCTGTGACCGCTGCCTGGGTGAGCGCTTCAGCGACAAGCTCGTCAAGGCGCGGATCCGCGGCAAGAAGAGCGTGGTCGCGGTCACCAAGGAGCCCGCCGCCGAGCTCTCCGCCGACGACGCGGCGCTGTTCGAGCGCCTCCGGCAGCTCAGGCTCGATCTCTCGCGCGAGCGCGGGGTGCTCCCGTATCACGTGTTCACGGACGCCACGCTGCGCGAGATGGTCCGGATCCGGCCGAAGACCTCGTACGATCTGCTCTCGGTCTCCGGTGTCGGCCAGAGCAAGCTCGAGCGTTACGGCGAGGTGTTCTTGAACGAGCTCCGGCGCGCGTGAATCGCGTCGCGTCGAGCGCGGGCTCGTGCGAGGATCCGCTCGTCATGCGGATCCGCTTCGACCACGTGAACGTCCGGACCCCGAATCTCCAGGCGATGATCGCCTTCTACACGGAGATCCTCGGCTTGCGCCTCGGCCCTCGGCCTCCCTTCACGTTCAACGGAGCCTGGCTCTACGCCGGTGATCAGGCGGTCGTGCACCTGGTCGAAGTCCCGGAGGCAGCGCGCCCTAGCGGTCAGCTCAGGCTCGAGCACATCGCCTTCGCCGCCGAGGATCTGCCCGGATTCATCGCGCGGCTGCGTGGAGCGGGCCTCGAGTACCGCGTCGGGATCCTGACGGGATTCGGTACGCGTCAGGTCAACGTCCATGACCCCGATGGAAACCGTCTTCACGTGGATTTCGCTGCCAGCGAACCATTGCCGGAGTAGCTCGTCGCCCGTATCGGGTCGTCGCGCCGGAGCGTGTCCTCTGCTATACGGCTTGGAACATGGAGCGACGGGGTCACGGTTTTCGGCGCCTTTCTGCTTGGGTCACGGCTTCTAGCGCGCTGCTTCTGACGGGCTGCGCCTCGGTCGCAGGAGCGGGGATCGGAGCGGGGCTCCTGGCGGTCGGCTTCATCGCGCACGAGTGCTACGAATACGTCGACATCAAGGTGATCGACGGCGTGACGGGCAACAAGATCTGCGACGCCGAGGTCACGGCGGAGCAGGACGGGGACGTCGACACGCTCGGGTCCTGCTATCACGCTTCGCTCACCGAGGGCCGCTGGAACCTGACGGCGACGCTGCCGGGGCGCCCTCCAGCGAAGAGCTCGCTCATCGTCGCGGAGTCCGAGAGCTGTGAACCCGTAGTCGCGACGGTCGTCTTGACGATTCCCCCGGCGCCGGGCAGGGCGCCTTTGGCCCCGCCTCCCTTCCAGCCAGTTCCGGCGGCACCTCCGCCCGCCCCCGCCCCCCCGGCGGTCACGCCACCGCCCGCACCGTCCGCGCCCGAAGGGGCGCCCGCCGAAGCGGCTCCCCCGGCCGAGAGCTCGAATCCCGCACAGAATGAAGCTCCCGCGGAGCCTCCGTCACAGGAGCCCGACGGGGGCGTGCCGACCAAGAGCTTCTGACCGAGTTCGCCGAACGCTCGCGCCATTTCGCCCCTGATGCGGCGCTGGCGAGCCCCGGTATGGCGCTTGCTTTTCCCTCAGGGGCGCCGAGCGCGCCGAGGAGGAGGAGCATCATGGGACTGCAAGTCTTGACGACGGAAGAGGACTCGTTCGTCCATCACTTTCCGACGCACGATGCGGCCGTGAACCTCGGCGACGAGCAGGACGCCTTCCGAGCCGTCGAGGCGTACCGCTTCTTCTACCCGACGGTTTCCACCGAGGCGATTTTCAAAGGGGTGCGCGAGGCTGGAGCCGAGGACGGTGTGGACCTGATCGTGCTCGCGGCTGGACCGCGGCACGTTGGCTTTACGGTGAACTCCGACACACCGTACGCCTCCGGCATCCTCGACCTCCAGGGTCAGGGGCCCATCGTCGTCGACCTTCCGCCAGGCCCCTTCATCGGCGCGGTGAACGACCATCACCAGCGCTGGATCGTCGACATGGGTCTGCCCGGTCCCGACGCCGGAGAAGGCGGGAAATACCTGATTTTGCCGCCGGATTTCACGGGCGCGGTGCCGTCCGAGTATCACGTCGCCCGCTCGCGAACCCATCAGGCGCTGGTGGCTCTCCGCGCCTTGCCCCGAAATAACGACACACGAGGGGCCATCGACGCGCTCACCCGCATCAGGGTCTCTCCGCTGTCGAAGCCTGAAGCCGCGCTCCACTACCTCGACGTGACCGACAAGAGCTTCGACGCGAGCCCGCTCGCCTGGGAAGACAACCTCGAATTCTGGAAGCAACTGCATCGGGTGATCGACTCGGAGCCCGTCGTCGAGGAGTTCCGCCCGATGTACGGCTTGCTCGCGGCGCTCGGGATCGAGCGCGGCCAGCCCTTCGCGCCGGATCAGCGCACCCGCACGCTCCTCGAGAGGGCGAGCCGAGTGGCGCTCGCGCAGATGCGCGTCGAAGGCTTCGCCAGCCGCCGCCCGGACTGCCTGGTCTGGGAAGACCGCGAGTGGGAGTGGGTCGGCCTGGTCAGCGACAACGGCGACTTCGAGACGCGAAACTTCCTCGATCTCCAGGCGCGCGAGCGTTGGTTCGTTCAGGCGATTTTGGCGTCGCCGGCGATGTTCCGGCGTCAGGTCGGCCACGGCTCGATCTATTTCCTGGCGGCGCGCGACGAGACCAGCGCCTACCTCGACGGCGGCAAGAACTATCGCCTGCGGGTGCCTCAGCCGGTGCCCGCGAACCTCTTCTGGTCCGTCACCGCGTACGACTCGCGGACGCGCTCTCAGGTGCAGACGCCGCAGGACAACGCCGTGCTCAGCTCCCTGAAAGGCGAGCTCAAGGCGAGCTCCGACGGCTCGGTGGATCTCTATTTCGGCCCGAATGCGCCCGAGGGCTACGAGTCCCAATGGATCCAGACCCTGCCTGACACCGGGTTCTTCCTGTACTTTCGGATCTACGGTCCGGAGGCAGCGGCGTTCGATGGGAGCTGGAAGCCCAGCGACCTCAAGGAGTGCTAGCGCTGAACTTCGCGGCACTTCGTGCTGATTTCTAGCTCTGGCCAAAGTTGGCACGGGTTTTGATTCGCGTGCGCGAAGCTTCCCCGGCCGGACACGAAGCTCTCCGGGCCGGGCGCGAAGCTCCCTGCACCCCGCACCAAGCTTGGTTCGCCGGGCACGAAGCTCTCACGGCGCCCGGCGGAGCCCAGAGCCCGCGAGACGAAGCTTCTCGCGTCGAGCGCCGCTGTGGGATGGTGCGACCGAGACATGGATTTCACGTACCGCGACATCGCCCGCTCGCTCGACCACGCGCTCCTGACCCCCGCGCTCACG
>JAEZYO010000302.1 GCA_023419055.1 Pseudomonadota bacterium
GCAATGGACCGCCGCGAGCGCGACCAAGACGCGCTGCCACGAGGGGGCGGCGCGGTCGAGCGCTTCACCCGCGGGCGTGAAGCGGCCGACGCGGGGAGCGACGCGAGCGAGGAGCGCGCGCGGCCAGCTCGGCGAGAAGAACATGAGCGCCGACACCGCCATGATCACCGGGAACATCCCGATCGGAAAGAGCAGGCGGGTCAAGGCGTGAAACAGGAGCACGACGGCGTACGCGTAGGGCCTGGTCTTCGAGAACGAGAGCCACCCGACGATCGTCGTGTCGAAGAGGAAGCCCGCCCAGCTCATCAGGAGCGGCACGCCTTCGACGGCGAGCAAGTGGCCCACCACGGGGAGCTCCGCGCTCGCGCCGAGCCAAATGCGGAGCGGCTGAGCGTGGAGCAGCCAATCCGGTTGCGCCTTGGCGAGCCCCGCGAACACGTAGACGACCCCGACTTGGAAGCGGAAGAGGTAGAGCCAGGCGGCGGCGCAATGAATGACCGGCATTCGACCCAGGCGGCGCGAGATCAGGGCGTCGAGCGACCAGGCGCGCGCCGCCGGAGAGACGCAGAGCAGCCAGGCGAGTAGGGCCGCCAAGTAGTAGTGGTTCAGGTACGTGCTCACGTCGATCAGCTGCACGTAGGTGAAGCCCGCCGCGAACAGGAACGCGCAGATCCGGAAAGCGAAACCCAGCGCCATCGCGAAGGCGAGCGCCGCGAGCACCGTGAAGAGCGTGTGCATGCCCTGGCTCGAGAGCGGCTCCACCCACTCGAAGCCCCAGTACTTGAAATGGAAGCGGGGCTGCACGAAGAAGCGCTCGATCCAGCCGTTCTGGAGGAAGCGCAGCATGGAGACGCCGAGCGCGAGGCCGTAGAGGACGCGAAAGGCGGCGAGCCAGGCGAGGTCGACCGGACGCAAGAGCGCGTCGGTGACGCGAGCCAGCTTGCTCGGAGACTCAGTCGGTGTCACTGGCCACGCCCTCGGGCAGCTTCAAGTTCAGGATGCTGCCGGTACCGAAGAAGTCACTCTTCAAGAGGTTCGTGAGTGTCTTGATCGCCTGATAGAGGGCCTCGAGATCGGCGGGTGTCGCCTGCTCGAAGGCGGGGAAGTTCGCGGCTGCCGTGCGAGCTCCCTCGAGCGCCACGATCATATCGGCCGCGAGCTCCGGAGCGCCGGCGTCGCTCAGCCAGTCGTCGAACCCGAGCCCTTCGCCGTTCGGGCCGCAGCCCTGGAACAGCGCGCGGAAGCCCTCGAGGTTCTGTCGCACGCTCTCGATGCCGAAGTGGGCGAACGAGGCCTCGGCGACCGTCACCGGGGACGTCGTCGTGTAGCCCGCGGGGAGCCCGACCTTCCAGTCCTTCACCTCGCGCTCGACGTAGATCAAGGACCAGGCGAGCACGTTCAGCGCCTGCTGCTCGCTCTCGTAACCCGTCGCGTCGATGAAGGTCTTGCGGAAGTTGCCGCCCTCCGGGCTCCAGACCTGGCGCAGGCTGCGGATCCGCTCGAGCACGTCTTCGGACAGGGCGCTCGCGTAGTCGAGCTTGGCGGTCGCGATCTCGACTTCGCTCAACGTGGCCCAGGTCTTCGCCGTCGTGCTGCTAGCGTTGCAGGCCGTGTCCGCGCCCGGATAGAAGAGCAGGTACTCGAGCCCGAACAGCCCGCGCGCCGAGATCAAGACCGGCGTCCAGGACTGCGCATAGCCGCGGCCGATCACCTGATCTTCCACGCGGCAGCGCGCGACGACGGGCCACGAATAGATGAGATCGCGGATCCCCTGACCGTGTACGGGGTCCTTGCCCTGCGATTCGACCTTGCTGCCGAGCGGGCCGAACTGAAAAAGCTCGACGTTCGACCAGACCGCCATCGCCTGTCGCCATGCCTCTTGCGCCTCGGCGAGCGACGTCTCGCTCTGCTCGGCGGCGTGCGCCTGGACGCTCTCGTTCAATGCGAGCGCGGCGCCTTCGAAGCGACAGTACTGCCACATCGCGCACTCCGAAGCGGCCGCTCGGAAGCTCTGGCGCGAGAAGCTGTCCGTTGAAACTGGCGGGGCTCCGCAGTCGAACGCGGGAGGGTTCCCGGTGTCAGCGCCTTCGCCGCCGGATCCGTCGTCGCTCCCGCCCTCGCCCGTGGCGTTGCCGCTTCCGCCGCTTCCGGTCGCGTTGCCGCTCCCGCCGCTCGAGTTGCCCACGGCGCCGGAGCCGCCGCCCGACCCGGGCTTCGCGCCGCTGCCGTTCGCGCCGTTGCCGTTTCCGCCGTTCGCGGTGCCCGAGCGCGCGCCGAAATTCTCGCGTGGCGTCTCGGTTTGGCACGCCGCGAACAGCATCAAACAAGCCGAAAGCGCTGCGCCCCCTCGCGGGAGCCAGCGCCTCGGTGACCGGTGGTCGGAAGAAACAAGGGAATCAGTCTTCATGGTCTTACGAGCTCGAGCAGTCCCTCACTGCTCTTCTTGGTCGCAAAACGCGCGGGGCCCTCTCGACCCCGCGCGCGCAGTCAGCGTGTCACTCGACGTCGATGATCGCGAGGATGGCGCCGTCGGGGTGGTTGCTGGTGGTGGCAGCAACGCGCTTGCCGTCGGGCGAAACCGCGAGGGCGTAGAAGTTCGGCGCTCCAGCCACCTCGCTGAGCGCCGGGTAGGTGTAGGCGCCCTCGATCGTGTCCGAGCCGTCGGGCCCGGCGCCCAGGCCGCCCGCCGCCGGGTCGAGCTCGCCGTCAGGCGTGGCCACGAAGATCGCCGGGAAGTCCCCGAGGCGACCCGCGAACACGAGGCGGTCGTCAGCGAGCGCGACCACGTCGCGGCCACGATCCTCGGTGCTGTTGTTGTTGAGCAGCTCGCTCTGCACCGCGAAGGTGCTCTTCGACCCGTAGGTCAGATCCGGAGCGCCGCCGGCCTCGGCAATCGTGAAGCCGATCGAGACCATGTCGACGCCAACCGTCTTCTCCCACCCGAGATCGTTGGTGTCCACGGTCCGCGCGCGACCGTAGCCCGTGGTCACGAAGCGGCCGGTCGACTGCTGCGTGATGCCGTAGCACTCGGCGATGCCGGCATCGACCTTGAACGGGTTCCCGAAGTACACGCCGGGAATCGAGACGCCATCGGCCGGGCCACCGAAGCTGAACCTCGTGTCCGGGGTCCCGTCCGGCTTGAGGCCGACGACGACGATCGTGTTGCCGCCGTTGAAGGCGAGGTTCGAGTAGCCCGCACTCACGATCGTCCCGTCCTCGAGAACGATGCCGCGTCGGCCACCGTCGCTCACCGTTCCGGTGGTGTGGACGGTGAACGGCTTGCCACCGTTGAAGCCGGCGTCGACGTTGCCGTCGCTGGCGCTGACGCGGACCACGTAGCGGTCGTTGTCGGTGCGCTGCACGCCGCCGTCGTCGATCTCTTCTTGGGTCAACTTGCGCGCAGGACCGTAGCCGAACACCACGATCTTCTCGGTGCCGCTGCTCTTGTCGAGCGCGATGCCCCACGACTCGTCCACGGGCCGCGCGTTCGGCGCGCCGGGGAAGCTCGCGTCGTCCGCGTCGGTCCAGCCGAAGTTCACCTTCTTCACTGCGACCGCGCCGCCGCCGCTGCCGAAGTTCACCTGACCGCCGTGCTTGTTGAACTTGAGGAGCGCCACGTCGCGGCCCTTGCCCGAAGCGTCGCGCACGTTCACGGAGACCACGATGTCCTCGTTCCCGAGCTCGACCAGGCCGAGCGAGTACTCGTCACCGTCGTTCGTGACGTCGTCGTCGATGGCCTGTCGCGTGCGCAGGTTCACCGTGCGGATGCCGTCGCCGTCCCAGCTCGGGTCGAGCGTGCCGTCGGCGTTGAAGCGCACGATCGCGACCTGTCGATCCGACGCGTTCGGATAAGCGATGCTGGAGCCGACGAACCCGGAAGCGTAGATCTTGCCGGAGGCCGCGTAGGTGAGGCCGCGGAGGTCGTGCACGCCGGGGACGAGCGT
>JAEZYO010000369.1 GCA_023419055.1 Pseudomonadota bacterium
TGACGGCGAGTTCGACCGTGATCGGCTCGAGGGGACCGCTCTGCGTCAGTCGAGTGAGACGAAGGCGTGTCATTTCGAGCAACGCGAGAAACGTAATGATGAGATCGGCGCGACTGCTCCCTTCGTCGAAGAGCTCGACGAAGGGGACGATCTTGCGCTGCCGAAGGACGTCGGAGAGCTCGTTGATGCGATCGGTGATCGAGAAGCGCTCGAAGTCGATCTGATGCTCGACGGTCGTCTTGGCGCGCGAAAGCACCGACTGGAACGCATCGAGCAGCTTGAAGAGGCTCAGGCCCGCGAGCGGCGCGGGGCCTTCCACACTCGGCGCGGGCAAGCCGCGGGTGAAAACATCCCGCCCCAAGACCGGTCCGCCACCGAGCTGTTCGGCGGCGTTCTTGTACTTTTGGTACTCCAGCAGGCGGCGAACCAATTCGGCTCGCGGGTCGAGCTCGGCTTCGTCGCTCGCCTCGTCCTGGTCGTCCGGCGGAACGGGCAGCAACATCTTCGACTTAATGTGAGTGAGCGTCGCCGCCATCACGAGGTATTCGCTCGCGATGTCGATGTTCAGCTCCTCCATCAAGGTGATGTATTCGACGTACTTTTTCGCGATGAACGCGATCGGGATGTCCCGAATGTCGAGCTCGTGCTCCTCGATGAGGTGGAGCAGGAGATCGAGTGGCCCCTCGAACGTCGGAAGCTGGACCCGGTATCCTCCAACCGGACCTTCCTCCTGGTGCGCCGCTTTCGGGGCGGCGCCCTCGGGGGGGTCGGACGGGTTGGGGGTGTCAGTCATGAGGGGCGGAGCCTAGTGGTTTGCTGCGTAGAACTTCCATGGGAAAGTGAGAAGCTCGGCGGCCGGCCGGATTCATGGGGCCCCAGAACGCCACGCTCCCGGGTTGAGACCCCCGAGGGGGGAGTCTTGCCGAGGTTCCGGAGCACCGAACGGCCTCCCCACGCCCCGGCCCTCGGGACTGCCATGCTAGCCTAGGCGGCGATGGCAGAACCCGGGAGGCACTGTGCCCGGTGTGGCGATAGTTTCGGACCGGAAGTGCTCTACTGCCCGCGGGACGGGCAACCGCTCACGTCGCGGCGCACCGAGGTCGGGGACGATCCGTATCTCGGACTCGTCATCGACGGGCTGCGCCTCGACCAGCTCGTGGGGATCGGTGCCATGGGGCGCGTCTACCGCGCGCGCGAAACCGGCATCGAGCGCGACGTCGCCGTAAAAATTTTACACCGCGAGCTCGTGAGGAACTCGGTCATGGTGTCGCGCTTCGAACGCGAAGCTCGCGCCGCCGCCCGGCTCGCTCACCCGAACGTCATCAGCGTGCATCGAACCGGGACCTTGTCGTCTCTCGGCGCGAACGTGGGCGGCGAAGCGTACATGGTGCTCGAGTACCTGGACGGCATCTCGCTGCGCTCGGCGCTTTCAGCGGCTGGCGGCGCGCTCCCGCTGCCGCGCGCGCTCCACATCGTCCTTCAGATCTGCGACGCGGTGGGCGAAGCTCACGCGAGGGGCATCGTTCATCGGGATTTGAAGCCCGACAACGTCATGCTCGTGCACCGTGGCGACGACGCCGACTTCGTCAAGGTGCTCGATTTCGGCGTGGCCAGGCTCGAGGAGTCCGAGCGGGAGCTCTTCACCCAGGCGGGTGCAGTGCTCGGAACCGCTCGCTACATTTCGCCCGAGGGCGCGAGCGGCGAGCCGGTCGGGGCGCCCGGCGACGTGTACTCGATCGCGACGATCTTGTTCGAGTGCCTGACCGGGGTGACGCCCTTCGACGGAGACAGCCCGGTGGCGATCCTCGTCAAGCAGACGACCGAGACGGCGCCCGACGTGAGGTCGATCCCTCGCGGGAGCTACGTGCCCCCGCCGCTCGCCGCGCTGGTCGCCCAGAATCTCTCCAAAGATCCCGGCACCCGCCGGCGCGACGCGCGAGAGCTCGGGCGCGCGCTCGTGGTCGCCGCGCACGAGAGCGGGCTTGCCCCGGAGGACCTACTGCCGCGCTCGACCCTGCTCGGTACCCGCCCTGCGCTCAGGTTGGCGAGCCTCGAGCGCACCAAGGCGATGCCTCTACCCGCTTCGCCCTCGGGGCCGCGTGGAACCGCGTTCATCGAGCCGGAACCGGAGCCGCAACGCACCAACACGGAGACCTCCGTCGAGCCACCCGTGGAACGCGCCGCTCCGCGGGTCACTCCCGAGCCGAGCGTGGAGACCCGTCGCCCCAGCGCGACGCCCGAGCCCGTGAACCGGGTGACGAAGGCGGGACCGAGTCAACCTGGAGAGCGCCCGCGGCCTTCGAACGTGGACGCGACGATCAGCGAGGCGCATTGGGATTCGCTCCCGCCGGAGCGGCCCTCCCCCGCCGACCAGAGGCGGCTCGCGCTCCGGCGCGGCACCTTGATTGCGGCGTGCTTTGCCGCGGGTGCGGCGGTCGCGCTCCTTGCGGCGAACGGGCTCGGCGCGTTCGACGAACCCGAGCCGGGCCCTTCGAGCTACGTGTTGCGCGCTCGCGCGGCGCTCGCCCGAGGAGATATCCTCACGCCCCGGAACGAGAACGTGAAGGACATCACCGACACCGCGCTCGGCGTCTGGCCGAAGCACGCAGAGCTGCTCTCCGCTCGCGCTGACGCGGCCTCACGCCTGTTGGGCGAGGCGCGGGCTCTTCCGCCAGAGCGGCGCCAGAGGGCCACCGAGCTCTTGAGCGCGGCGCTCGAGCTGAACCCCGACGACGCGGAGGTTCGTCGCCTGCTGGCGACGCTGTCCGCGCCGCCGGCCGAGCCGCCTCGACTACCGAGCGCAGCCCCGAGCGCACCCCGAAAGGCCCCCAAGTTGGAGAAGCGCGCGTCG
>JAEZYO010000446.1 GCA_023419055.1 Pseudomonadota bacterium
CACTGCTGCTGCGTGCCCGGGCAAACGCTGCCGCTGGTCCCGCCCGCGGCCGTCGCGCCGCCGACGCCGCTCGCGCCGCCGACGCCGCTCACGCCGCCGGCTCCGGGCGCGGCTCCGGAACCGGTCCCAGCTCCCGCTCCGGTGTAGCCGTCGTAGTACGTGGGAGCGGGCTCCTGACAGCCCCCCAGCGCGAGCAGCGTGGCGGCTGAAGAAGCGGCGAGCACGGCGAAGGTGCGGCCCCGCGATCTGGCTGAATTCTCGGTCTTCTGCATAAGAGTCTCCTCAGGAGCTCGCGCGACGAAGCGGAGCGCGGCCGTCAGCGCGCGAGAGCGAACGGGTCGCTGCGCACGCGCCGCTGCACTTGTGGAATCGGTCCCATTCTCTGCGATTCGCGAGCTCATTGCCACCCTGTGTGGTTGTGCTGGATCAATCCAGTGCACGAGCACCGGCGACGAAATTGCCGGTGAATCAGTCACCCGAGGCGCGCTCCGACAGGCAGCTCGTCCGCGCCCGTGCTGTGGCATCGCGACTCGGGCGGAGCGTCGCGCTTCGGGACTTCGAGGATCACCGAGCGGAGATCTGCGCGCCGCCTGGCAAGTAGGCACGGCTGAGATCGATCTCAGGGAGGCGCGGCTGAGCGGGGTGTCGCGAAGAAAGTTTCGGTCTCGTTGATAGACGAGTCGGCGCGAATCCTCGGCTCCTCGTGATCGTTCCGGCCGGCCCGCGCATTAGCTCTCGTCGGCGCGTTCGCGAGGGCGCTGTCCGATGAGTTGAGACCAACCCCGAATCGGGTCGAGCCGCCGGACGACCCAAGGGTGCATTCCGTCATGTCGATTGGACGTTCCTTTTTGGGCACTAGAGGCTCGGCTTGTTCGCTGGGCGCGCTCGTCTTGCTCCTCGCGTGCAGCGCGACCGATCCCGCCGCGACGGGCGGCGTGAGTACGGGCTCCGGCGCCGGACAGGGCGGCGCGGGCGGGCAGGGTGCGACGGGCGGGAGCATCGTCACCGCGGGCACGGTGGGGACGGGGACGGGCGGCACCGTGACTCAGTTCGGCGGCAACGGCGGCAGCGGTGGCACCACGGCGTGCGCGTCGACCTCGGTGGAGGCGACGCTCACCTCCGCGCCCGTCGACATCATCGTCGTCCTCGACAACTCGGGTAGCATGCAGGAGGAGATGAAGGCGGCCGAGGCCAACATCAACCAGAACTTCGCGAGCATCCTGTCGAGCGCCGGCATCGACTACCGGGTGATCTTGCTGTCTCGGCATCGTAGGCAGGACGGCGACAGCGGCGAGGCCAGCACGTCCATTTGCGTCGCGGCGCCGCTCAGCGGGCTCGCGGCTTGCCCGGCGGAGGTCCCCGTATTCTCGGAGCGCTTCTTCCAGTACAGCGAAAAGATCGAGAGCTTCGACGCGCTGAACTGGATCCTCGACGGCTGGTCGATCCCGCCGGAGAACGACAACTACGCGGAGCTCGCGCCGATGGGTTGGTCACCCTGGCTGCGCGAGGGCGCGAAGAAGGCGTTCGTCATCATGACGGACGACGATGAATCGAACGACGACGAGGACACGCCGCTCACCGCCGACGCCTTCATGGGCGAGCTCGCCGCGCTCGCCCCGAACCATTTCGGCACGGTCGCCGACCCGACGTACACGTTCCACAGCATCATCGGCGTCGCGGAGAAGGCTGATCCGACGGCGCCGTACATGCCGACCGAGCCGGCGGTGACGACCATGTGCACGGGAAACGACGCCGTCATCGAGAGCCCCGGCCCGACGTACCAGGAGCTCAGCATCCGCACGGGTGGCCTCCGCTTCCCGATCTGTCAGTTTCCCGGCTACGACGCGGTGTTCCAGGCGATCGCGGCGGACGTGATCGTGAAGGCCGAGATCGCTTGCGATTTCCCGATCCCGCCGCCACCCGAGGGTGAAGAGCTCGACCTGACCAGGGTCGCGGTCTCGAAGAAGCTCTTGGACGGCAGCGCGCTTCCACCCTACGGGCAAGCCGCGACGGCCGCCGAGTGCCAAGCCGACGCCTTCTACATCGATCAGGCACAGAACCGGATCTTCCTCTGCCCGGAGACGTGCGCGGCGCTCGAGGCCGATCCGGCCGGCGGCGTGGACGTGCTCTTCACTTGCGAGAGCACGATCATCGTTCCGAAGTAGAGCGAGCGACGAAGTCGTCACGCTTCGAGTGCCAGCCGATTCGAAACAGCTTCTCGACCGGCTCGCGCTCGAGCACGGCCGCGGCGGAGCTCTCACTGCCTTCGAGCAACAGCCGCAGCCCGGCCTCCACCACGCTGACGGCGAGCTCGGCTGCGTCGAGCGGCCGCTGGCGCACGGCGGCGCCGAGGAGCACGTTCGTGACGTAAGCAAGCTCCTCGAGGCGAGCGGCGTAGAGCTCCGGCGCCTCGGCCGCGACGACGCGCATCGCCTGGACGAAGAGCGCGCTTCGCCGACCGGGCAAGCGCCGGGAGCGGCGAGGCTCGGGGCCTGCGTCCCGCAGGAGCGCACGCAGCCGCTTCGAGCGGGGGAGCGTGGCGTCGCGACGCTCGCGCTCCGGAGAAAGATCGCGAAAGTAGGCGCGCGTCACGGGGTCGCGCTCCACCGAGATCGTGAGCACCGAGAGCGGCGTGGTCTCGGCGAGACGCAAGAAGCTCCGCGCCGTGGAGGGCGCGACGAACCCCGCGCGAGCACGGCGATCTTCGCGCTCGCCCGCCACGTCGACCTCCAGCATCTCCTCCGACGTGAGCACGTCGTAAAGGCCGCCGTTATCGGCGATGTACTCGTTCGAGAGCGCGCTCAGCCGGTCGAGCAGGCGCTCGAGGGTGCGCCGGTCGTGCGTGTCGAGCGCGAGCAACACGCCGAGCACGCTGTCCCAGCCGTCGTGGCGGCGCGCGATGACGCGGTACTGATCGAGCTCGTGGCAGAGCGCGCCGTCGAGCGCCTTTTCCGTCAGATCGGCGTCCTCACCCGCGTCCGAGAGCTCCACGGCGAGCTCGTCGAGGTCGACGACGAGCAGACGGCGCTGCAAGCCGAGTAGCAGCAGATCCTCCGGGAGCGCGGCGAGCTTCTCTGCGACCGAGCGCTCGCCGGACTCGAGCAAGATCGAGAGCCAGAGCGCGAAGCGCTCGTCGTCGAAGCGCTCGTCCTCTCCCGGCGCGTCGCTCCGCCACAACTCCTCGTCGAACAGCGCCTCGAGCTGGCTCGTGCTCGCGAGCTCGGCGAGCTCGGCCGCGTCTTCCAGCCCGACGTGGCGGATCAGACGTAGTAGCGCCTCCGGGGGGAGCGCCTGGATCTCGGAGAGCAGATCGTGCTCCTCGAGCAGCTCGGCGACGAGCTGCCGCGGACGACGCGAGAGCGATCGAGAGGCGGTCACCCGCAGAGCTCCTGGTCGAGAAACGCCGCGAGGCCCGAGAGGTGATACGTCGTGTAGCACTCGATCACCGCGCGCATCTCGGAAGCTTCACCCCCGAGGGAGAGCGCCGAGCCCATCGCGCCCAAGAAGTTCGCGTAGATCCTCCGCAACGCGAAGCTCGCCGGGCGGGTCGGACGAGGGGTCCGGCCGAGCGAACGAGCGTGGTCGAGCGCTCCTTCGACCAGCAAATCGACCAGCGAATCAGCGAAGCCTTCATACGGCGTCCCGTCGCTCCGCTCGAGCAACACGAGGACACGCAAGCGGTGCTCGAGCGAGAACTCGACGAGCTCGTCCGCGACGGCGCGGTACGCGGAGCTTCCCGCGCGGCGAACGGCCGCGGGATCACGGGATCCTCGCGCAGCCCGCAGTCGGGCGCGGATTAGGCGCTCGAGGCTGCGGGGGAACGTCTCCGGCAAGACCGTGTCGAACAGCGTCTGCTTGGAGTCGAAGTAGCGATACACGTTGCCGGTGGAGACGCCCGCGTCGGCGGCGATGGCCGCGACGCTGGTGGATTGAAAGCCCACCGTGGCGAAGGCGCGTAGCGCCGCCTCGAGAATGCGTTCTTGCACCTCGGTCTTCAGGTACTGGCTCATGCTCGTAATAGCGAACGGGGCATTCACTTATGAGCCGAGGCGCTCGGCTCGTCAAGGAGGCTCGAGCTCAGCGCTTGCGCCGGCGCCGAGAGAGCCCGAGCAGCAGCCCGAGGGCGACCACGCCGGCCACGCCGGGTCGCCGAGCGGGCACGCTGCACCCGCAGCCGGGATCCGGGCTTCCGCCGACCGAGCCGCCACCGGTCGAACCCGCAGCTCCGCCGCCAACGGCGCCGCCAAGGCTCGTCGTGCCCGCCGATGCGCCGCTTGCTCCTCCGAGCGAAGCACTCCCCCCGCTCGCGGGGCTCCCGCCCGAAGGAGCGCTCCCGCCCGCGCCTGCTACCGAGCCTCCGGCTCCCACGGTTCCGCCGCCTCCGCCGGTCCCGCTGCCGCCCGCGCCTCCGGCTCCACAGCTCGGATCGGGTGAGTGGTCGCACAGGTTGCTCGTGAGGTTACAAGAATCGAGCGTGCAGGGATCGGCGTCCACGCAGTCGGCGTTGCTGGTGCAGCAGCCTTCCGGGGCGACGTTGCTGCAGGTGTGCTCTGCGGTGCACGTGTCGATCGTGCACGCGTCGTCGTCGGCGCAGTCGCCGTTGAGCTCGCAGCAACCCTGGATGGCGGCGTTCTTGCAGAGCCCGCTGCCGGGAGCGCAGGTGTCGGTCGTGCACGGATCGTCGTCGTCGCAGTCGGTGGCCAGGGTGCAGCACGCGGGAACGGGCTTCGATTCGCAGGTGTGTTCGCTCAGGTTGCAGCTGACCTCGACGCAAGTCGATGACTCGCCGCACTGGTCGTCGCCGTTACAGCAGCCGGAAACGGGGCCAGAGGTGCAGAGGTGCGTGGCGAGGTTGCAGGTGTCGTTGGTGCACGGGTCCGAGTCCTGGCACTCGGTGTCGGTCTGGCAACAGCCGCTGACCGCGGCGTGGGCGCACTGATTCGAGCCGTTGCAGCTGTCGGTGGTGCACGGGTTCGTGTCGTCGCAATCCGCGGCGGTGCTGCAGCCGGTGAGCTCGTACGCGCCGATCTCCTGGTTCGACCCCTGGGGGCGGGACGCGGGAGAGAAGCAACCGGAGATGCCACCCTTGCTCTTCATGTACGCTAGATCGGGCGCGAAGGTCCACCACGAGAACTTCTTCTTCGCGGCGTCGGTCTCGGTCTTGATGCACTTTGGGTCGAAGCCGATATCGGTGGCGAAGGTGCTGCCGTGCGCCACCTTGTCCACGATGGCCGACCCCGCTTTCGGCCTGAAGTCGGCGCTAGCGGGCGCGGCGAAGATCGCGGTCGCGTCCACCTTTTGAATGTAGTTGCCCTGATTGACGTACGACGTACCGCCGCCGCAGGGGCTCGTGTTGTAGACGTTCACGCCGTCCTTCCCGTCCTTGATCGGGATCGCGACGTTGTTGCGAAGCTCGAGGTTCGTGAACGTGTACGGGAGCTGCCCGACGTTGATGCCGCCGTCGACCTGGCCGCGGCAGGTGTTGCCCAGGTTGAACTCGTCCATGTACGAGGCCGCTTCCTGCGAGTTGCCGTAGCAGGTGTTGCCGACGAGCTTCGCGCTGCCCGAGTCCGTGAGGGAGATGCACGAGCCCCCGTTCAGGAAGCCGAGGTTGTTCTCGAAGAGCGCGGTGCCCTGATCGAGCGTCACGTCGAGGATGTAGCCGTTGCCGTCGCTGTGGCTGCTCGACGTGTCCACGCCGTGAAAGGCGACGTTCCCCCGCACCAGATTGCTCGTTCCCTTCACCGCCCAGATATTGAAGTTGCTCGACCAGGAGCTCGGACCCCAGCCGTTGCGGCTCGCGATGCTGTACTCGATCGTGACGTTCGTCGCGCGATAGGGCGAGATCCCGTTTCGTAGATTCGAATCGGCGACGCAGTGCCGGATGGTGATGTTGCTGACCGTGTTGTCCCAGTCGAGCTCGATGCCTCCGGCCCAATTTTCGAGCCAGAGTCCCTCGATCACGTAGTTCGAGACGTTGGCGGTGGCGGTGAGCCCGCTCGCGTTGCCGCTCCCGGGGCCGCGAATGACGGGCACGGCGCCTTCGTCTGCGCGCAGCGTGATCGGTGCGCCGTTCGAGCCCGACTTCGAGAGATAGACGGTGCTCGTGTAGGTTCCGTCCAGGAACACCACGACGTCGCCTGCCGCCACCTTCCCGAGCGCCGAGCCGACGGAGGTCGGGCTGCCCTTGCTGGTGCCGGCGGAGCCCTGGCTACCACTCGGCGCGACGTAGTAGGTCGTGGCGCCGGCCGAATTCGCGGCGAGGGCGACGGCGAGGGAGAGGAGCGCGGACCTCGAGCGGAGCCGAAAGTCGGACATGGGTTCCGACCGAAGCTAGGTCATCGCTTCGCGGATCGGACCAGGTTTCGCGCACGTAGAGTTTTCTGCTTTCACCGATCGAATGACGTGTGCGACGCTCCCTGGCTGGGTGTCAGTAAGGAGCTGGTTCGAGGTAGTCCTGCTCTGTGCCGCGAGTGGTTGCGCGAGCCAGACAGCGCCCGATCGAGCTCCCGAGAGCGCGGAACGTGCTCCGATGGTCCTGCCGGCGGCTTCGGTGAGCGCAGCGCCCGCGGTTGAAGCGACCCCTACGCCGAGAGCCGCCGAGCCCGAGCCTCCGCCACCCGAGCCGGCCGAGACGTTCGAGGGCTGCCTCGCGAAGCTCCGTGAGGAGGGCTTTCCCAAAGCCGCCGACCTCATCACAGCGCGGGTCGCCCAATCGCGCCAGAAGATGAAGCTCGAGCCGGAGCAGGGGTTTGCCCTCGCTGGCGCTGCGCGCGACCTCTATCCGGCGCTCCCGACGACGCAGAAGCTCCTCGGCGTGATGCCCAAGGCAAGCCTCGAGCTCGTGCGGAGCGTCGCCGAGCGCGGCGTGTCTCGTGAAGAAGCCGAGCGCATGGCGGCGTACCTGATCGAGCTCCACTCGGCGCTCGACATGGAGAATCCGTCGCCCCTCGACGAGAACACGTCGCACGTGATCGGCCGGGAGTGGCACGAGATCGACTATCGCGGCGAGGGGATGACCTGGGAGAAGCAGAAGAGCATCTACGTGCCGAAGGGGATCCCCGACTTCAAGACCGAGGCGCACCTCCGGCGCTTCTTCGAGGTCGAGAGCAAGGCGCCCTACTTCGCGAAGCTCTACAAGCCTCGAGGCGGCGTACCGTGAAGGCCTGGCTCGTCCTTTCGTTGCTCTTCGTTTCTGGTTGCTCGCGGCGTGAGCCCGCGCCCGCCCCGCCACCGCCGCAGAAGGAAGACACCAAGGCGGGAAGCGCTCCGGCGACTCGGGCACCGAGCGGCAACGCGCCCTCGAGCGTGCCGCCTCCGGCGCCTCCGGCGCAGCCGAGAACACCGGTAATGGACGTGCCCGCGTCCCAGTTCTACGCGCCGGCCCTCAGCGGCTCCGAGCGCGCGCCGCTGCTCGTGTTCCTGCACGGTCTCGGGGCGTCGGGGAAGGGCGCCTTCGACGTGCTCGGGCTGCGCTCACTCGGCGAGAAGGCGCGCATTTTCGTCGCCGCGCCTGACGGCAGCATCGACTCGAAGGGCCGGCGCTTCTGGAACGCTCACCCGGCGTGCTGCGATTTCGATCGAACGGGCATCGACGACGTCGAGCGCCTGGGCGCGCTCATCGACGACGTCGCGAGTCGTCACCCCGTCGATCGCTCGCGGATCTACCTGGTCGGCTTCTCGAACGGCGCGTTCATGACGCAGCGGCTCGCTTGTCGTCTCGGCGATCGCATCGCCGCGTTCGCGAGCATCGCCGGCGCGAGCCCTCCCGCGGAGGAGGCGTGCACCATCGGCGCTCCGCTCGGCGCGCTCGTGGTCCACGGCGACGCGGACGACGTGGTCTCGTATCGAGGCGGCACGGTGTTTCAGCGGGCGGGCGCGCCGCTCCACGCTTCGGCGCGAGAGTCAGTCGCCTTTTGGGCCGAACGCCTCGGCTGCCAGGGAAAGCCGACGCCCGGTCCACGCTACGATTTCGAGCCGAAGCTCGAGGGCGAGGAGACTCTCACCGAGAGCTTCGGTCGTTGTAAGCTGGGCGGCGCGGCGTTGTGGACGGTCGAAGGTGGCGGTCACCTGATCGGAACCCGCCCGAAGTTCGTGGAGCAGGTATGGCGGTTTCTCGAAGCGTATCGCAAAAAGTGACGTCGCTCTTTCTCGCTCTGGCGCTGCCCTCGTTCGCGGGCTGCGGCGGCGCGCTGCCGCCGAGCGAAGTGAAGGAGAAGCCGAAGGCGGAGCTCCCGAGCCAGTTCCAGAACAAGTGCGACGCCGCGAAGGGCCAGCTCCGGCCGCTCGTGGTCGAGTGGGCCGCGCCCGATCGCGCCGCGCTCGAAGCCATGGCTCAGCACGGGCAGCTCGTCGTGCGCTACGAAGGCTGCACGTTCGAGGTGTTGCGCAGCTGCACCGCGCCCGCGAGCTTCGCCTACAAGTACACCTCCATCACTCCCAAGGATGAGCTCGTGACGATGAAGAGCGCCGACGAGCTCTACGCGAGCATCCCGGTCCACGCCGCCAGCTTCGAGGGCAAGCTCTCGCAGCAGGGGCAGCTCAACGCGGCCATGACCATCGTGGGCACCTACGAGGCGCCGAACCTCGCGCCTGCGGCGGACGAGCTCAGCGGCGAGTGCGCGTCGGCGACGCACGTGGTCGCGGCGCTCACCGTCGGCGCCTTCGAGTTCTTCGCCGGGGACGCCAACGCTGCGGGCGTTCAGGCTTCGGTGCTCGGCGCGGGAGCGGGCGCGAAGCACGAGGCCTCGCACGAGACCTTGAGCCGCGACGGCGCGGTCGAGGCCTGCAAGGCGTCCAAGCGCGGTGACGCGAACCCGCCCGAGAGCTGCGGCGCGCTCCTGCGCGTCGAGCTCGCGCCGATTCGCCCCGCGGGCGCCGGCCTGCCGACGTGCGAGCCCGGAACCA
>JAEZYO010000457.1 GCA_023419055.1 Pseudomonadota bacterium
GTTGCCGAACGAGCTGGACCCGCCGCCCTCTCCTTCGATCCCGCCCATGCCCCCGATGCCGTCCCCGCCAGCCCCCGCTTCGTCGGCTCCGGCTTCGCCCTGGGTGGTACCTCCCGATCCCGCGCCAGCGCCGCCGCTGCCGTCGTGGTCCGAGCCCCCGCTTCCGCCTCCGCTTCCGCCCGGCGAGACGCACAGGTCCGAGTAGCAGGCGAGCGTCGAATCGCAGCTTCGGTCGGCGCGACAGCCGCACCCCTCCTCACCGAGGGTGCAGCCGTGGTTCTTGAAGAGGTCGTCTTCGGACGACCGGGAGCACGAGGACAGCGAAAGCGCGCCGTACAGGAGTGAGACCCCTGAGAGCGCAGGACCCGAGCGCCAGGAGAAGCGACCCATCGTAGTGATCGTTGATGAGCGCGGATCGACCTGCAACCGGTTTCCTTCGGCAAAAGTTCGGCAAAAAGTTCGCCGCAAAGGCGCCGATTGGGGCGTCGGCGAAGTCCTACGGGCGAGGGGAGCGAGCCACGAGCCGCTTACGTCCAACCACACCGAGGGCCCGGGCGGGGTCCCCGACCCACCTGAACAGGTTGAGCGGCTTTTCGCTTCGCGCCTCGACGCGAGACGACGTTCGGTACGGGCTCTCCTCCGGTGCGGATTCGCGCGCAGATCCTCGTAGGACGAGTCGCGCACAAACTTGCTCGTACGTTGCGTGAAAATGGGGCCCTTGGCATACTGTGTTTCGAGTTGTCGAGTTCGAGGGGAACCGCGCCATCCGCCTGCGGCGCAAGCCTGGTGTTCCACGTGAGTGAGTCCTTTTCCCGACAAGACGGCGAACCCCCCGTTCATTACGAGCTCGTCATTCATGAACGACGCCAGGTGGTTCGCGTGCGGCTCCCGGCGAGCGGCTGCGTCGTGATCGGTCGCTCCGGAGACTGCGACGTGCGCCTGGACGATTCTTCGGTATCGCGCCAGCACGCGAAGCTTCACGTCGGGGCGCTCCCCGAGCTCGAGGATCTGGGCAGCCGAAACGGCAGCAAGGTCTATAGCGGCACCGCGACCTTCGAGAACGTCACGGACGGCACCTCGGGCGACGGCGTGCGGCTGACCAAGGGCAAACGCACCCCGCTCACGCCGGGCCAAGCCTTCCGGATCGGTCGCGTCATCTGCTTCTTGCAGAACACCTCGCCGCTCCGTCACACCGATCCGGTCGCCGCAGACGAGGCCCTGCCGTGCGAAGACATCGTGCTCCACGCTCCGGCCACGGTCGAAGCGTTCGAGCTCGCCTCCCGCTTCGCGCCGACCAACCTCCCGGTGTTGATCCTCGGTGAGACGGGGGTGGGCAAAGATGTGCTCGCCGACCACGTCCACCGCAGCTCGCCGCGCCACAAGGGGCCGTTCGTGCGAGTCAACTGCGGCGCGCTCTCGGAGACCCTGCTCGAGAGCGAGCTCTTCGGCCATCAGCGCGGCGCGTTTACCGGGGCCGTCGACAACAAGCCGGGCCTGCTCGAAATGGGCGACGGGGGCAGCGTCTTCCTCGATGAGATCGGAGAGCTGCCGCTCGCGACCCAGGTCAAGCTGCTGCACGCGCTCGAGACCGGTGAGGTCACGCGAGTCGGGAGCACGCGGAGCAAGAAGGTCGACGTGCGCTTCATCGCGGCGACGAACCGCGATCTCGTGAACGACGTCCAGCACGGCCGCTTTCGCAAGGATCTGTACTTCAGGATCAACGGTGGGCGCATCGTGATAGCCCCGCTGCGCGAACGGCAAGCGGACATCGAGCCGCTCGCGCGGCTGTTCTTGAGCCGCTTCTGCTCGAAGAACGTGATCCCCGTCCCCGAGATCAGCAGCGCGGCGATCCGCCGCTTCCACGAGTACGCCTGGCCCGGCAACGCGCGCGAGCTCAAGAACGCGATGGAGCGCGCGGCCTTGATGTCGGGCGGCGAGATTCAGCCGCGCCATTTGCCGAAGGAGGAGGAGCTCACCAACCTGGTCGAGCCGGAGGATGAAATCACCCGGTGGGATGCTCCGACCACCTCGGGTAAACCCGCCGGACCGGTGGCCGAGGGTTATCACTCGAGCATTTTGGAAGCGTTGCAGATCTGTGCCGGGAACCAGACCCGGGCGGCCAAGCTGCTCGGAATTTCGCGCCGCACGCTCGTGAATCGACTCAACGAGTACAGCCTCCCGCGACCGCGCAAACGCGTGGTCTAGCCTTATCGAAGCGTTGGCCGGGAGCGAGAAGGGCTTCCCGAGTCGGGGACGCCGTGGCAAAAATGGGAGCAGAGGGCCTCGCACCATGCTCGCCAAATGGATAGTGCGAAGAGTCCCGAGGGTAGCCTCGGGCCTCGGCGTCGTCGCGTCAGCGCTTTCCTTTGCGCCGCGCGCGTGGGCCGAGCCGCCGCCGACGCGTGAGCAGTGCCTCGCGAGTCACGGCAAGTCGCAGGAGTCGCGCCTCGAGGGCGAGCTCATCGAGGCCCGAGCGCACCTCAAGGTGTGCGCCAACCCGGCGTGCCCGAACGTGCTCCAGAACGAGTGCGCTGCCTGGCTCGCGTCGGTGCAGCAGGCCATCCCGAGCGTGATCGTCCTCGCGGAGAGCGACGCGGGCGACGCGGTGAACGTGCGCGTGGTCGTCGACGGCAAGGTCCTCACGGAGAAGCTCGACGGCACCGCCTTCGAGCTCGACCCCGGCGCGCACCGGTTCGAGTTCGAGCTCGCCGGTTATCCGCGCCAGGAGCAGACCATCGTCATCCGACAAGAGGAGAAGCGTCGGGCGATTCGCGTCGTGTTCGCCAAAGAACGGCAGCCGGAGGAGACGCAGGTCGGGCCCGGAGAGCCGGCGACGAGTCCGGCACCGGTTCCACGAGGTCCGGGCACGCGTCCCATCCCGGTCACCACCTACGTCTTCGGCGGGGTCGCGGCGGCGGGCGCCGTGGCGGCGACCATCTTCGGCATCTCTGGCCTGAGCGACTACGGCGACAAGAAAGACAACTGCGCGCCGGCCTGCTCGGACGACGACGTCGACGGCGTCAAGAGCAAGCTCTTGATCGCGGACATCAGCGGAGGCGTGGCGATCGTCTCCGCAGGGCTCGCTACTTACTTCTACCTGACTCGCCCCGTGGTCTACGAGGAGCCCGACGAGAGCCAGGCCGCTTCGGGGAGCTCGTTCTCGGTCCTCGTCGGGTCCAACGGTGTCTCGGTGGGCCTTTCCGGAGCCTTCTAGTCATGCTTCGTCACCTGCGCTGGTGCTTCCTCGTCCTGTTCGGGCTCGCCGCGTCGTGCACGCTGGCGGTCGACACCGATACCCTGAACGAGGGCTGCCCCGAAGGTAGGAAGCTCTGCGACGGTGTGTGTGTCTCCATCCTGGATACCGAGACCGGCTGCGGTACCGACGCGTGCGTGCCCTGTTCGTTGCAGAACGCGGACGTGCTCTGCGCGCCGAGCGGCGCGTGCGTCATCGCCACCTGCACCGACCCCTGGGAGGACTGCGACCGCAACCCGGCGAACGGCTGCGAGATCAACCTCGACAACAACCCCGACTATTGCGGTTCGTGCGACGCCGATCCTTGCGACCTTCCGAATCTACAGCGAGCGGCCTGCTCGCGCGGGTCATGCGCGGTCGGCAAGTGCGCGGAGAACTTCCTCGACTGTAACGAGCGCGCGAGCGACGGTTGCGAGGTCAACAAGCTGACCGACGACGACCACTGCGGCGATTGTGAAACGGCCTGCGACGCCGGGCAGTCGTGCGTCGACGGCGTCTGCGAGTAATCGGCGCTCGAGCGTGGCGGGCGGACGAGCCAACGTCTCCCTCTGAGGGGTCTCGGGCGTCTCAGCGTGCGGCTTGCGGCTTCTTTCGGTGTCGCTCCCAGCAAGTGGGACAGCGCCAGTAGGATGCGCGACGCCCGTCGGGCAGGGTCTCGAGCGAGAGCCTCCAGCCGTAGCGAGAGCTGATAAGAGTGTAATTGGTCTCGGTCTGCGGTGACTTGGCGCCGCACTCGACACAGGTTTGGACCGAGGCCTTAGGGTCTTCACCGTGCATGCCGTCGACCATTGCAAATGGTGTGCGAGGCGCGACGCGCGCCGATCCCTCGGAATCTCGAGGATCGCTCGCGAGAAGATCGTCGAGCGCCTTGCGCATGATGCGCATCCGTGAACCCGGGTACAACTTGCGCAACGGGCAAGGTCGGGTCCGCAAATTAGTGACGGTCCAGCCGTCAAAGTGAGACCAGTTTTCGATTTTGGAGTTAAGCTCAAGAGTGATGCTCGCAACCGATCCCGCGAGCCGGGCCGACCCAGGATGAACCAGGTGCAGACTCCCAGCCTCACGGAGCTCGGTGGCAAGTACCGCATCCTCGCCGACTTGGGCGAAGGCGGCACAGCGACCGTTTCACTCGCCGTCGCGCGAGGGCCGAGCGGATTCAGCAAGCTCGTCGTGCTCAAGGTCATGAAGGCGAGCCTGCTTCAAGAGCAGGAGTTCTCGCAGATGTTCATGAACGAAGCTCGCCTCGCGGCGCGCCTCAATCATCCGAACATCGTGCAGACGAACGAGGTCTTCGAGCACCACGGGTTGCCCGTGATCGTGATGGAGTACCTCGAAGGACAGGCCATGTCCTCCGTGCTCTCGCGCTCGCGCGGCACGCAGAAGTTCCCGCTTCAGATGCAGCTGCGCGTCATCTCGGACGTGCTCGGCGCGCTCCAGTACTCGCACGACCTCACCGACTTCGACGGTACGCCGCTCAACGTGGTGCACCGAGACATCAGCCCGCACAACGTCTTCATCACCTTCGACGGGCAGGTGAAGCTGCTCGATTTCGGCATTGCCAAGCTCTCGGGCTCGCACGTCGAGACGGCCGCGGGCGTGATCAAGGGCAAGATCCGCTACATGTCGCCGGAGCAGATCACGGGCGACAACGTGGATCGGCGCGCCGATCTGTTCGCGGTCGGCGTGATGATGTGGGAAGCGGCGACCGGCGCGCGCCTGTGGCAGGGGTTGAACGAGGCGGCGGTGATGAACCACCTCCTGAACTCGGAGATCCCGAAGCCGAGCAGCGTGGCGGAGGTGGACCCCGCGCTCGAGCGCATCATCATGAAGGCGCTCGAGCTCGACCGCACGAAGCGCCACGGCAGCGCGTTCGAGCTGCAGAGCGAGATCGACGACTACCTCGCGACGCTCGGCACCCAGGTGAGGCCGCGCGACATCGGCAAGGCCGTCTCCGGAATGTTCGAGGACGTGCGCGCGCAGACCAAGCGCGTGATCGAGGCGCAGCTCAGCAAGGTCGTCACGCTCTCCGACAAGGAGTACGCGGAGACGCAGCCGCTCGAGCTCACGAGCCTCGCGCTCACGCACTCCGGCGCGAGCCAGATCAGCGACAAGCGCAGCGTCACACAGGTCACGCGCCCCAAAGTCGGCCTCTACGTCGGGCTCGGGCTGCTGGCGGCCCTTGTCGGAGGCATCGTGCTCGCGCGTTCGTCCGACCACGAGCCCGAGGGG
>JAEZYO010000461.1 GCA_023419055.1 Pseudomonadota bacterium
GTGAGCGACCGAAACGATCTACGCGAAGCGACCGCGCGAGTACTGGACCCCGACGACGTCGACGGCGTCCTCTCAGCGTCATTCTATTCCCCGAAGCCGGAGCGCGCGGCGAAGAGCCCGCCCGAAGACGGCAAACCCACCCACTACAAGGTGATCTGCATCTCCATGTACACCGAGGACCTGAAGCGCCTCGACGGCATGGTGGACGCGCTGAAGGCGCGCGGGCTCACCAAGGCCAACCGGAGCGCGCTCATCCGCTACGCGCTCTCGGCGGTGAAGCTCGAAGAAGTGCCGAAGGGGATCTGAGCGCGGCGGCGCGCTGCCGTTCGCGCGCTTTTTGCTACGCTACGCCGCGATGCGCGAAGAGGACCATCGCGAAGATCCCGGAGCATGGGCGCGAAGCCTCGGCGTCTCTCGAGAGGCCGTGGATCTCTACCTCGACTCGGAGGTCATCGACCTCCACGTCGACTCCTTCATCTGGCACCGGGTCTTCGGGTACGATCTCACCCGCCGCCACACCGCGTTCACGCGCGGCTACTGCATGAGCCAGGTCGACTTCCCGCGGGCGCTCGAGGCCGAGCTCGCGGGGGCCACCTGGGTCATCACCACGAACCCCGCTCGCGACGGCGCCGCGCGCGCGGAGACCTTCGAACGCAACGTGCGAGAGCTGCTCTCGCTCTTCGAAGGGGTCTCCGAGCACTTCCAGGTGGTGAGGAACATCGGCGAGTACCGCGCGGCTCGCCGCGCCGGCAAGCACGCCGCGTTCATCGGCGTTCAAGGCGGGAACGCGCTCGACGAGGATCCGGCGCTCCTCGATCGGCTGCCGCGCGAGCTCATCCTGCGCGTGACCCTGATGCACCTCACGCGCTCGCGCCTCGGCGGGCCGAGCGGCCCCTTCGCCAAGCGCGAGAAGCTCGGCCTCACCGCGCGCGGCGTCGAGCTCGTTCGCAAGCTGAACCAGGCGCGCGTGTTCGTGGATCTGGCGCACGCGTCGCCGCGGACCTTCGACGACGTCCTCCAGGTTCACGATCGCACGCAGCCGCTGCTGGTCACGCACACCGGCGTCTCCGGCGTGCACCCGCACTGGCGCAACCTCGACGATCGTCAGATCAGGAGCGTCGCCGATACGGGCGGCACGATCGGCATCATCTACCACTCCGCGTATCTCGGAGACCCGCTCTGGGCGGGCAAGCTCGAGAGCATCGTGAGGCACCTCGAGCACCTGATCGCCGTCGCCGGTGAGGACGCCGCGTCGCTCGGCAGCGATTGGGATGGTTCGATCGTCACCCCGCGCGACATGCAGTCCTGCCTCGAGCTACCGCGCCTCGTGGACTGCATGCTGCGCCGGAAATGGGCCGCTGACCGCGTACAAAAGGTGCTCGGTCGAAACTTCCTACGCGTCCTCCGCGAGCTCCGCGGTTAAAACGAGCAGCGTTTGTTCACAGCGCGGGCGCGCGAGACGGCGTAAATCCACGCATGCGGTCTCGTCTCGTCTCGGCGCTTTCGATCACTGCTCTATTCATTTCGCTCGCCGGCTGCTCGGCGGGCGGCACGCAGCCAGGCGTGTCGAACCACTCGACGAGCGGCGCTGGCGGCAGCGCCGGGTCGAGCGGCGCGCCTTCGCACGGCGGCACGAGCAGCGTCGTGGTGGACGGCTCGGCCGGTGGCTCGGGGGGAGCCTCGTGGATCTCGGACGATCTCCCCGCGCCGTGGCAGTACTACGACGAGAGTAGCGACCGCGCGTACAAGGATCCCTCGCTCGGCGCAGACGTGAAGGGCCTGTTCGGAGGCCAGCAGGCGAGCGACGGCGCGCCCACCATCGCCTACCCGCTCGACGGCGCGATGCACCCCTTGAACCTCGGCGACGTCACCTTCCAGTGGTCACGCGGAGCGGCTGAAAATCAGCTATTCCGCATCGACGCCGCGGGTGAAGACGGGCGCACTTCGCGCTTTTACGTCACCTGCAACGAGCTCGGCACGGATCAGTGCACGTACCCGATGCCGAAGAGTGACTGGCTGTGGCTCGCCGCGGACTACGCCGGCAAGAGCGTGACGCTCACCGTCTCTGCCACCGGCAACGGCGGTGGAGCCACGCGCACCTCAGCGCCGGTGAAGGCGTCGTTCTCGCCCGAGCCCGTGTTCGGCGCGCTCTACTACTGGGCGGCGCAGGCCAAGTCCTTGAAGCGCGCGACCTTCGGCGCCGAAAAGGCGGTCCCCTTCATCGAGCCCGAGAGCGCGACCAACCAGTTCAAGTGCGTCGCGTGTCACAGCGTGAGCCGTGACGGCAAGGTGCTCGCGTTCGCGGTGTCGAACGACCACGGCGAGAGCGTGGCAGCGATCCAGACGGCTCCGACCGAGAACCCGGCCGCGCCGTACGTGGAGCCGACGCTCGGCACGTCGCCGTTCAGCCCCGAGCTCGCCAACGTCGCGAACGGCGGCACCCTCGACGCCCAACCGACGAACCAGTTCGGCCACAACGTCGCCCTCAACCCCGACGGCAGCGTCGCCGCCGTGAACGGCATCCCGGCGCCGAGCGAGGATCCCGACACGCCGGACGCGCCCGATCACTGGCCTCCCTACCTCGAGCTCCGGAGCGCTCGAGACGGCGCGACGCTCAACCGCTACTACCTCGGCGATCCCGTCTTCGGCGGCGACGCTCAAACCCTGCCGATCTTGCCCGAATGGTCGCCGGACGGGAGCTCGCTCGCGGTCGCGCTCGCCAACAGCGCGCCCGACTCGATGTGCTTGTGGACCTACGTCACCTGCAACAGCCCCATCGCGGTCATCCCCGTCGACGCGAGCTCAGCGCTCGGTGAGCCGCGCATCGTCGCGACCAACGCCGATCCCGAAGAGTACAACTACTACCCGACGTGGTCGCCCGACGGTCAGTGGATCGTGTTTCAGTCGGCGCGGCGCGTGCGCGACCAGTCGAACGCGATCGTCGAGCCGCGCTCGCTCGGCAACTCGAACGGCGTCATCCGCATGGTGCGCTCGAGCGGCGGGCCTTACGTCTGCCCGGGGCCCGAGTGCGTCGAGCTCACGCGCGGCACGGGCTACACTCCGGAAGAAGCGTTCGCGGGCGCGGGCAAAGCCGCGACGTGGCCGAAATTCACGCCATTTTCGCAGGGGCCGAGCGGCGCGCTCACGTTCGTCTCGTACACCTCGCACCTGCCCTACGGCTTCCACGCGGGTGACAAGAGCCAGCTCTGGATGTTCGCGGTCGACACCTCGAAGATGGCAGGCTCGGGCGATCCGTCCTACGCCCCCATCTGGCTCCCCTACCAGGACGAGAACGACGGCGCGCTCACCCCGTACTGGTCCGAAACCCTACCCTGCAACGTCGACGCGAACGGCGCCTGCAGCGGCTGCGTCGCCGGTGAACAGTGCTTCGTCACGACGGGCGACCGCTGCGAATGTCGCGCCCAGGACGTGCGCTGATCCCCGTGCAGCGCTCATTCCCCCCCGGGGAACGCTGCTCCCCCCTATTTCTGGCTTCTTTTTTGGGTCGGGTCCACCGGGTGAAACCATCGGTGGACCCCATAGTCTCTCAGACGAAATCGAGCTCGGAGTCTTCGACCTCTTCGAAGTCGGCATCCGACTCCGCTTCCGCGCTCGCCTTCACCTTCTCTTTGTCCTTCTTCACGAGCTCGTTCTTCGAGAGCTGCGGCAAGCGGCGCTTGCCCACGGGCCCCTCGTCGACGTAGTCGCGGAGCGCGTTCATGTCGCGGAGCGCCTCGAGCTTGGCGAGCGCCTTGACCTCGACCTGACGGATCCGCTCGCGCGTGAGGTTCATGATCGCGCCCACGTCTTCGAGCGTGGTGCCGCCGCGATCGGCGACGTCGAGCGAGCACGACTCGGTGAGCTCCCAGACCTCGAGATCGGGGAAATTCAGCTTGATCGCGCCGGTGCGCGGCGAGACGTCCACGAACAGGTGGTACTCGCACGAGACGAACGGGCACGGGCGCGGCCCCTCCGCGCACTCCGCGCGCGTGCGCGGCTTCCAGTAGTCGTCCTCCGGGAAGAGCAAGCGGCCGATCTCGAGCTCGCGCTTGGTCATGCGCTTCACGCTGATCGTGCGCGCGCGCACGTCGCGCTTGCGACGCGAGCGGCGCTGCTCCCGCGTGATCACTTCTTCTTCGCTCGACGAGTCGAGCGCGGTCGCGCCTTCGGTCGCGAGGCTCTTCGCTTCCATGATGTCCATCTTCGTGGTGCCGAGCTTGTTGGGATCCATGTGCTGCTGCCTCCGCTTGCTTCCGACGTGAATCCGCCCGCACGACCCCGTTCGTCGCGGGATCATCCCGCGGCGTACGGTACCGCTCTAGTTCAGGGATCGACGCCTTGCAGAGCGCTCGCTGCCCGGTCTCCCGCACGTCGGCACACGGCCGTCGCGCGACTCCTTTCGGGCGCGAGTGACTCGCCTGAGTCGTTCCCTCGAACGGGCCACCATGAGTAGGGCGGCGGCCCCGACGAAGTGAGGTCAGTGCCTCACGACGCCGCTACGTGTTCCATCCTCGTTCTCGACGTAAGCTTCGTTTCTATGGCCACCAATCGGGCCAGCAAGTCCTTGCTGATGGAGCGAGCGCCGACCACGTCCCGGTGGACCGATTTGGCGCCGCTCTCGCTGCGGCGGTCCCGGAGGACGCCGTCCAGGCTCTTGAAGATCCGCGACAGCGTCTGCTCGAGTTGCTCGACGTCGCTGCGGATGAACAAGAACTCCCGCTGAATCTGCTCAATCGTGTAGTTTTCGGCCATCATCTGCTTGATGGCGAGGATCTGGCGAACGACGTTCACCGGGTAGATCCCCTGAGAGCCCTGGTGCTTGCCCTTCTTCCCGACCCGCACGCTGCGGGGCAAGAGGCCGAGCTGCACGTACTTGCGCAAGGTCGCCTCCGAGAGGGCGACGCCATGACGCGCGAAGAGATCGAGGATGTCCGCCGAGGTCAACCCGGCGGCAAAGTCCTTTTCGATCTCGATGAGCTGGCGATCGTCGATCACGGCTTCCTCACGCCTCGCCGAGCTCTCCTGCTCGATGAGGACGCGCCGAATATATTCTACTGAGTGGATCGACCAAAGGAGTAAGTCGGCAAAAATTTGCGATTGATCTTGCAGAGCTCCATGGACGCTGTTTGCGCGCGCACCTATGACATTGAATGACACAGTGAGCTCGCGCGCCGAGTTCCATGCCGATCGGGCGGCACACATGGAACTACACGAATCAAGCCGAATACCGCGGCGCTTCGTGATTTCGCGCGCGAGAGCGCGACGAATCGCCTCGCTCGTGCGCGCCGATCAGTTGCCCGGCCAGAGCAATCCCGCGGGTGTTCCGTGACATGGCTGAACGTCTGCACCGTGACCCGTGAACGGCGCTCTCGGATTCGGCAAAGTTCTCGGCCGATGGACCTGGGAACGCGTTCGATTTTGCGAGCTATCGGCGCTCGAGCGAGGCCCGAGCGCACGCGAGCGCTTGGCGCAAACTCGATCACGACTATGCTCTCGGGCCAGTGAGAGGCGTAGAGCGCGACGTGACCGCGAGCGGCGTGAGGGTGCGCGTCGCCGAGCAGGGCAGCGGGCCCCACGTGGTGCTCCTGCACGGCCTCTTCGCCGACGGCACGTCTTGGGACCGGGTGGCCGGCGCGCTCGCGCGCGACTACCACGTCGTGGTTCCGGATCTGCCCGGCTTCGGCG
>JAEZYO010000587.1 GCA_023419055.1 Pseudomonadota bacterium
TGATCGAGGGCGGAGAAGGCGCTCGAGGACTTGGGGCTCCTGATCGGGGAGGAGATCCCAATGCGGCCGGCGTTCGAGGCGACGAAGCGTCGGCTTCGGTAGTGGACGCGACTGCCCCAGCTACTTCAGGCGGACCTTGGTAGGGTGATTGGGGTTTTCGAACTCGAACCGAGAGTCGCCCCTCAAAATGCCTACCAAGTCGGCATCCATCACGGGATGGTCCGCGGCGAGTTCGAGCGTGCAGTACCGTGCGAGGTCGACCAACAGAGCTTCCCGAAACTGCGGGTTGGTCCGCACGATGCCCTCGACGCATAGTTCGGCGATGGCTTCGCGTGTCATGTTGGGGGGCAACATTGGGGCAGGGTACCCATCCGTACCCCGGATGGAAAGCGTTCGGCTGTCCCTTGGCCACCGCGACGAGTGGGACCCTCTTCGTCAGGGTCCCACTAAAGGTCCCACTTGGGCGTAACGGGCTGGATCGTCGGGTAACGCCAAGTGGTGGTAATTGTTCAGATCAGTAACGGGCTGTAACGGTCTGGATCGCTAGTTTTCCGACTTGCCAAGGTGGACGTCGAGGGTTCAAATCCCTTCTCCCGCTCCGAATAGCTGAGACGAACGAACCGGTTGGCTCGAAAGAGTCAGCCGGTTTTTTCGTTTTGTCTCCCGGTGACCGCGCGCCCCGTCCGTCAGCTCGGGCTCCGGAGCCGGTCGCGCCCCCGAGCTCGTCGTCGCCTCCCGTCTTGGTACCGAGCATCTCGGTAACGCCGCGGATGTGCGAGCGGCGGATCAGGAGCTTGCCCTCAGTCCAGAGGACGTCGGGGTCTCACCCTCCCGGTGTAGCGGTCGCAACGACGAAGGGCGCAGGCCGGTCGCGAAGCCGGCGAACGTCATGGCGAAATGTTGAGAATCCCGAGCTAGACCTTGGCGTGCTTCAAGATCACGTTCGGCACGCCGAGGCCCGTGTTCAGGCTGGTCAGCTCGAACTTGCTTGCCAGCACGCGTTCTGCCCGCAGGTGGGCGGCGAGAGCGTCGCCTGAACGAGCCGCTCGGCTATCCAGCGCCGAGGACCGAGGCTCTCGGGTCGTCGCTGGTCGTCGCCGCGTAGCGGCGGCGTGGACGACCGCCTGTCCGACCTCGTCCACACCGCCTCAGGCCATCCGGGATGACGCCGAAAGGGCGCCCTTGGCTGGAGACGCGGTCATCGCGCCGCCTCGAGCCTCTGGTGCGTTCGACTCCCGCTTCTCGGCCATCTGCACCTACCCGTGGGCTCGACAACACATGCCCCGAGGGTGATGGTATCGGAACAGGCGGCGGACTGCGCCGCTTGCAGGTAGGGCTGAGCGAAAAACGGTCGTGACGGCACTACTTCATGCTGTCGTCTGCCGTGAAGTAGAACTTCCTGTCGTTGGTCGTGCCGCAACCCATCGCGAAAACGCCGGAAGATCCGGCAATTGTTGCCCAGCAGCGCCCCGAGCTCGGATTTCTGAGCTGCCCCTCGTGCGCGACGGTCCACTTCTGGGCGTTGAGCGCGGAACTGCACGGCTGGAGTCGGACCAAGACGTCTGCTCCCATGTCCTGAGCGCAGCGGCCGTTGATTTTGATCTGCTTGGTTGTCGAATCGTAGGTAACCCAGGTGTTGGTCGAGGTGTTCACGGTGTAGTTGTTGGCCACCGGGCTGTTGTCGAGTCCTTGCGATCCAACCACGGAGAGGCCAAAGCGATCGTGAGCGATGAGGTACAGATGCCCCAGCTTGCTTTGGATCCACGCCAATAGGTTTGGTCCGCCGGCTGCGGTCGTGCCCGTACTGTTCACGCCGACCAAGCGCTCGAACTGGCCTGGAACGTTCGTGACCACTGGGCCGCCAGAGTCGCCGCCAATCAAGTTCGACGAGGTGTGTTCGACCCAGTTGGTGCCGGTAGCCTCGATGCTGAAGCCTGACACCGTCCTCAAGATGCCCGCGCCGCTGCCGTTATGGCCCCAACAATGGCCCGGCACCGAGCGGCCATAACCGTAGCCGGTAAGGGGCCTATTGACCCACGGGCTCGAGTTGTTCGCGTAGATGGGATATGGTTGTGGGCTTTGACTCGGTTGGAGATCGCCGATGACCTTCACGATGGCGATATCCTGTCCGTAATCGTCCTTGTGAGCTGGGGTTCCAGCCGCGACGATCTGCGCCGCGGGTACGGTGTAGCTCGGTGGCCCGCCTTGCGGGTCGACCCCGTTAGCGTTTTCGTTCGTTGGAATCGTTCCTGGCGCCAGGCGACTGGTGAGCTTGAGATTCGTCGGGGCGTTCAAGGTCGTATTGATTTTACCGTCAACCGTGACGCAATGACGCGCGGTGAGGACCCAATTGGTACTACCGTCCTTCTTGATGACGGTGCCGCTGCAGGGGCGAGGCCACCATTCGTTCTGAAGGGACCAGTCGATGGGAGGTAGATCGTCGCCGTCCGAATCACAGATGGTTGACGGGAAATAGTGGTAGAGCGCTACGTAGTTCTTGTTGAAGGCGAGCTGGGTGCCGTTGGTGATGGCCGAGGCGATCGAATCAACGGATTCTCCGGAATCTCCACCGAGCTCCTCGACGGACGCATCAGCGGCAGAGCAACCCGTCGAGACCAATGCAAATAGGTAAATCAGAGAACGAGTATTCAAGATGCCGACTCCTTGATTCGAGCATGTATTCTCTTCACGCGCACGCAGGCTTGCTGAGACCGCGTCAACGCTCCTAAGGCGTGCCCGCAACCACTTGCGGTAGCGGCGTCCGGTCGAACCTGTCGCGAACGACGAGGTCACCGACGATTGGCCGTGTTGCCGCTAGGGCCGATAGACAAGCTGCATGTGCCGCGTTTCGACGGTCGATGCGCACGGGCGGCACGCTAATCCGTGAGCAGTAGGGGAGATAGAACGATATTGCGAGAATCGAACGCGTCTTCCAGCGGGCATTGGCTCCGGCCCGGCCTGCTCTGTCAAGAGCGCACGAAGTTCGCCGGTTTCGAGCTCACGGATACGGCCGCTCGCATACGTCGACGCCGTTGGGCTCGAGTGCGAGCACTTCCAACGGCCGAACTCCGAGCGTGTTCTCGTAGCATTCGTGGATTGAGACTTGCGTCGACGAGTTCGGCATCCTACTGATGAGCGTGATGGGTGTGAGCGTGACGGGTGATAGAGCGAAATTGAAGGAGTCGTTGGCGTTCCGGCGGAGCGTCCACTTGAACGGCGTCGAGGTTGTCGACGCCACGAACACCGATCGTCACTGGCGGTGGTTCAATACGGGGTATGGCGCGACGGCACCTTCGAGCTGGCACGGCGAGGTGAATTACCGGGGGCGTCGTCGAGCCGCGAACCCCGGATCCGTGTTCTGCGCTTCACCTGGAGAAATTCACTCGATTTCGCAGGTCGATTCTCGAGGCTCGTTCGCGGGAGTGATCATAGATCCGACGTACTTCGTCGAGCTCTGCAAGGAGCGGGAGTGCTCGGTCGGAGCGATGGAATGGAAAGACATCGTCCCCGAGGCGTCCCCGAGGCTGCTTGGGCAATTGGTTCGCTTTTTTGCCGCCTTGCGAGCCGAGGAGGAGCCCACGGCGATGCACGTCCAGTCGCTCTTCTTCGAGGCGTTCACGGGTCTTTCGGACGAGCTTCTCGTGGTACGGCGACATTCCGTTCGCCGGGCGCGTCTGGATGCGGCAGAGCAGGCGCGCGAGATTCTGCACACCCCCGAGGGAGCCAATATGAGCTTGACGGCTCTCGCGGAGAGCGTCGGTTTGAGTCGCTTTCAGACTCTTCGAGCATTCAAGGATCGCTATGGGGTGCCGCCGCACACCTACCAGCTCTGCTACAAGATCGCGATGGCACGAAGGCTCCTTCGTGCGGGGCTTGGCGTCGCGAGCGTCGCCGCCGAGTGCGGATTCGCTGACCAGAGTCATTTCGGTCGCCATTTCCTGAAGCTCGTGGGCACCACGCCCGCGCGGTACGCGCGCCTGGCCAATGGCGAGCGCTCGTTGCGACACGACGCGAAGCAAGTTCTTGCGGGCGCGCGCGAACGCACGCGTTGTATCGAGCATCCGGACGGCGCTCGCGGATGAGGCTAAGAGCTTTCGCGAAAAAGGCCGAGCCGACCGGATCAACCCGGTTGACGTAGCCAATCGCGCTCTCGATATCAAGGCAGCAAGATCTTTCGCCAGGACCTTCTTTCGGATTGGGTTGTGCGTGTTTCGGTAGTCGTCACCCTCCAGGCTGCGCTTCCCGCTGCAAGTCGTCCTCGAAGCCACCTGGAACCGCCGGCCGGTCTTCACACGGCAGTACCAGTCGCTCTTCTGCTGGCAGTCCCGATGATTTCCTGAAGTACGAAGATTGTCCTTGTGCTTCAAGTGAACACCACGTCACGTTCTCTTCATGGCTTCGCCCGAACTCTACGAGTACACGCGCTATCTGAGGTCGAAGAGCACTGTGGACGATCGCGCCCTAAATCGAGTCGTGATGGGCGCGCTCCAGCAGGAGCTGCAAGCGCCGAGAACGGAGCGACTTGAAGTATTGGAGTTGGGCGCCGGAGTCGGGACGATGATCTCTCGCCTGTCCGACTGGGGACTCCTGGGGAATGCCCGCTGTACGTTGGTGGACCGCGACGAGAAGAGCTTGCAAGCAGCCAGGGCGCACCTGTTAGCAAGGCAGCCCATTCCGACTCTGCAACAAGGGGGCTGCGTCAGAGGCGAAGATGTTGCGCTAACGTTTGCTGAGAGCGACATCTTCTCGTTTCTTCGCGATTCTCGTGAACGTTATGATCTTGTGATGGCAAATGCGGTGCTCGATTTGCTTCACGTCCCCACCCTGTTGAACGCACTAAAGGGTGTAACAAGTCCACGTGCTCTTCTTTGGTTTACCATCAACTTCGACGGCGAGACTATTTTCCTTCCCGAGTTGCCGCTCGATGTGGCTGTCATGAGCCTATACCATCGCAGCATGGATCTCCGCGCACGAGATGGCGTGTCCTGCGGCGACAGCAAAGCAGGTCGGCATCTTCTGCAGCATCTGCACGATGCCGGGGCGAGAACTCTCGAAGCAGGTAGTTCGGATTGGGTCGTATTTCCCACGGAGGGTGGGTATAGGCATGACGAAGCCTATTTTCTTCACTATATCGTTCATACCGTCGACGAGGAACTGAGCGACCACCCGGAGCTTGACCAAGCTGAATTCCGAAAATGGATCGCCCTACGGCACAGGCAGATCGATGCAGGCGAACTCTGTTACATTGCCCATCAGCTGGACGTCGCGGCACGTCTGCACGTCGCCCCCCAAACCGCTTAGCAAGGTGTGGCCCGCGCGCGATCACTC
>JAEZYO010000706.1 GCA_023419055.1 Pseudomonadota bacterium
CCTACGTGCCGTTCTACCGCTGAGAGCTCGGTCGAGCGCCGGCGAGCTGGCCCGGAGCCGTCTTCGGGGCGGCGCCGGTCGGGCGCGGCTCGTTCGATGGCGCGCAGGCGGCTCGGGTTGAGCTAGCCTTGCGCCCGAATGGCTGCCGAACTCACCCTTCAGCAAGATCCTGCCGCCGCGGTGGACGCGGCCCGTCGCTCTTCCGGGGCGGAGCTCCCGCGCGGGGACGCGCTCGTCTTCTTCGGCGCCTCCGGCGATCTCGCCTACAAGAAGATCTTCCCCGCGCTCTACGCGCTCGCGTGTCGTGGGAGGCTCGACTTTCCGGTCGTCGGTGTCGCCAATTCGCCCTGGAGCCGTGACGATCTGGTCGCTCGAGCCAAGGCGAGCGTGGGCGAGCACGGCCCCGTGGACGCCGCCAGCTTCGAGATCTTGGCGCGGTCGCTCGAGTACGTGGAGGGCGACTATCACGACGACGCGACGTTCTCGAAGCTCTCGCGCGTGCTCTCGTCGCACGGAGTGAAGGAGGCGGTCCACTACTTGGCCATCCCTCCGAGCGCGTTCCCGGGCGTGGTGCAGCGCCTGCACCTGGCGAGCCCCGTCGAACACGCGCGCGTGATCGTGGAGAAGCCGTTCGGGCGCGACCTGCCGTCTGCCCGCGCGCTGAATCAGACGCTGCACTCCACCTTCCCGGAGCAGCGCATCTTCCGCATCGACCACTACCTCGGCAAGGAAGCGGTGCAGAACATCCTCTACTTCCGCTTCGCTAACGCCTTCCTCGAGCCTATCTGGAATCGACACTACGTGGAGTCGGTGTCGATCACGATGGCGGAGCGCTTCGGCGTGAAGGGCAGAGGCGCCTTCTACGAAGAGGCGGGCGTCATTCGAGACGTCGTTCAGAACCACGTGCTCCAGGTGGTGAGCTACGTCGCGATGGAGTCGCCGTCGAGCATGTACCACGAGGCGGTCCGTGACGAGCAGGTGAAGGTGCTCCGCAACGTGCGCCCCGTCACGTCGAAGGACGTCGTGCTCGGACAGTATCGAGGCTATCGAGAGGAGCCGGGGGTCGCGAAGGACTCGAAGGTCCCGACCTATGCTTCGCTTCGCCTGCGCATCGACTCCTGGCGCTGGGACGGCGTGCCGTTCTACGTGCGCGCCGGCAAGGGTTTGGACGAAAACTGCACCCAGGTCCGGGTGCAGCTCCGGCAGTCGCCGCAGGTCGTGTTCGGAGAGCCCAGGCCCGAGCGCGGCAACTACGTGCGGTTCCGCCTGGCGCCGGACGTTTCGATCGCTTTCGGCGCGCGCCGCAAGCGTGCAGGCGAGGGGATGCTGGGCCAGGAGTTCGAGCTCTCCGTGACCGAGCAGCCCGAGCAAGGACACTCGGGCCGCATGGGCGACTACGAGAGGTTGCTCGGTGACGCGCTCGCGGGGGACGCGACGCTCTTCGCCCGGCAAGATCTGGTGGAGGCCGCCTGGGTGATCGTCGAGCCCCTGCTTACCGGCGTCACCGGCGTAGAAGAGTACGATTTCGGGAGCGCGGGGCCGCGCCTGATCTGATCAACGAGCCTTCACGCGACGGCTAGCGAACCTCGCGAGCGCGAGCGCCCCGAGATCCTCGACCACGCCCGCGACCGTGTTCGGGACCCCGAGGCGCGAGCTCGCGAAATGGCGAGCCTCATAACTCAAGCGAGTGGAGACACCGGCGCTCAAGGCTCCGACCGCGGCCGCGGCGTAGCGCTGCCGAGCGTCGCCGCGGGTCGCGAAATAGGCCGAGAGCCCGGCGTTTGCCATGCGGCCCAGGAAGGGAAACCAACCGGTCCTGGCGGGTACGAACGGCAGCTTGTCGGCGAAGAGCTCGGCCACGGCGAGGACCGTGGTCGTCTTCTGCAACAGCTTGCGATGCTCTGCGCCGAGCGCGTGGCTGACCACGGCTGGGCCAAGCATCGAGCGGATCCCGGAGAGCGCGCCGAGCAACGCCGCCGTCGCGACTTCGGGCGCAGCGATGGGCGATCTGGTCGTCATGGTCTTCGAGCGCAGCAAGAAGCGTTCCTCCCGTACGCAGCATGCCACTTTAACCGAGCCGATCGTACGCGGAACTATTCCCCGCCGCGGTCGACCCGAGAAGAAACCGAGCGCGGCGCCCTCAGTAAGATTCGCAAGCGTACGGGCGGGTGTCCTTACAGCCCCCATCCTCCCAGCCGTCCATGCCCGCGAAGGCGCACGCCCCGGATCCGGCGTCCGGATTGCCGCCGCGCCAGCCTGCGTAGCCGGAGCCGACGGGCATTCCGTCCGTGCCGCCCGCCCAGAACACCACTTCATTGGGCCACGACCAGAGCACCGGATCACTGTCCGACGAAGCACCAATCCAGAAGTACTGAAAGGACGACTGCGTGATTTCCATCACCTTGCCGACCAACCAGTTGTTCTCTTCGACGTCGTCGACTGCCACCAGACGCAAACCGTGGAACCCGCATTGATACCCAGCCATCGCCCAGGTCTTCGCCCCGCTGCAGTAAAGATAGGCGTGTTCGCGGAAGTCCATGCAGTGACAGTCGGCTGGAAAGCTCTCGAAATCGGCGCAGAGCTTGATGACCGGCTCGTCCGTTCCCGTCCCGCCCACGCCGCCCACACCAGCGTCGCCACCCTCGCCCGCTCCTCCTGCTCCGGCCACCAGCGGTAGGCCGCTATCGCCTCCGATCGCAGGAGGATCAGGATCGTTGTCGGCGCCGCCTCCGCCGCCTTCACCTGTCGAGGCGCTATTACTGCCGGAACCAGCTCCGGGACCCGGCTTGCTCCCTCTGCCACCGATGGTGACTTCCTCCTCGAATCCGTAGTTGGGGAAAGCGCACGAGCCGACGCTCCACGTCGCTACACACCCAGCGACGAGAACGCGAAGGTGCATCGACCCGACCTTCATGGCTCCTCGCTATCATGGTTCGGAGTCGTCGGTCGATGATTCACGCCGCGCGGAAGCGGTTCCAGTAGGACTGCTGCTCATCGCAGAGCTTCGGAAGCAGTATCGACAACCGATAATCGTGCGCGAGCTTCTTTCCCGAGCTCCGCCAATCAGCGTCGAAGGCGGCTCGGTGCCGCGGCTCGAGCGGACGAGGTGTCGAGGGTCCTCGAGCGGGCGCGCGTCGGTCGCCGTTCCGAGCTCGTCCCTACGTCCGCCGCGTCGCGCGTCGCACTTCAATTCGGCACGGACGCCGTGTGCCTCGGCTTCGCGGCCGTTTCGGGCTCGCGCTCGTGTCTCGGGGAACTGTCAAGCCCTTCGAGCAACGGCGTCGCGGTGTGCCGAGTGGTGCGACCCTGACTCCCACGGCGATCGATCTCGTGAACCACGAACTCCGCTCGGCGGTACATGTCACGAGCCTGCCGAGATCAAACGACGTTGCAGTGAATGAGAGCACCGCAAACGGAGACACGGAACGGCGTCGCGCCTGAACGCAGATTCTCACAGTCGTTTCGGCGTGAGTCGCGCGACGTGCTTACACGAGCTCACCAGCTCGATGCCATGAGATCGGCAGTAAACCCGGTAGAAACCTCGCGCCGCGGCGCGGAAGAACGGGCTCGATGTGGTGGAAAATTCCATCGCTGAAAGACCCGTCTCGGAGTGGATGAAGATGATTCAGTTGGGACGCGGACATCGTTGGCAGAGCGTGGGAATCGCTCTCGGTTGTTGGTTGCTGGCGGCGTGCGGGGAAGACGCCGCGGACCCGGGCGCGAGTACCGATCCGAACGCGGGTGGCTCGGGGAACGGAACGAGCTCGGGTGGTCTCACCGGCAGCGGTGCTTCGAACGGCTCGGGCGGTAACACGGGCGGGTCCGGCAACGGCAACGGTGGCGCCGGCAGCTCGGGCGGCACGAGCTCGAGCGGAGGCAATGGCAACGGGGCCGGCGGGACCGGGCAACCCATGGAACCCACCGAATGCAACGACGGCATCGACAACGACGGCGACGGTTACGTCGACTGGCAAGCCGATCTCGGCTGCTACGGTCCGGGTGACGGAACCGAGGCTTCTGGTCCGCGCGACCAAGAAGACGGGTTTACGACCTTCGACATCGCCGAGGACAGTCAGGTCGTGTACGTGAGCGCCGAGGGTGACGACAGCGCGGACGGCGCGACTCCGGAGACGGCGGTCAAGACTCTCACGAAGGCGGCCTCGCTCGTTCGGGACGGTCAGAACGACTTCATGCTGCTCCGGCGCGGCGACACCTGGCGCGGCGAGGTGCTCGGCCGGTTCAAATCGGGCAAGGACGCGACGCACCCGCTCGTGATCGGGAGCTACGGCGACTCGCTCGAGCTGCCGAGGATCGAGGTCGCCAGCTTCTTCATCGATCACAACGGGAAGGAGCTGAACTACGTCGCGCTCATCGGCCTGAATCTCGTGATCTATACGCGAAACCCCGAGGATCCCGAGTTCACCGGCAAGGGGGACGAACTCTTGCGCTACGTCGGCGGCGGCAAGAACCTCCTGGTGGAAGGCTGTCACCTCGAGTTCGGCGAGATCATCGTCCAGAGCTACGACGCGTATGTCTACGAGGACGTGGAGATCCGCCGGAACGTGCTCGAGAAGTCCTACTACGCCTTCGACAACTGCACGTCGGTCGGGCCCTCTGGCATGTACTCGAGCCACGCGGAGCGCCTGACGATCGAGGGCAACCTCTTCGACCACAATGGCTGGAACGAGGATGTCGAGAAAGGCTGCGCCACGATGTACAACCACAATTTGTACCTCAACGGCAACGACCTCACGGTGCGCGACAACATCCTCTCGCGTGCCTCGAGCATGGCCATCAAGCTGCGCTCGGACACCACCGGCGACATGACCGGCACCCTGATCGAGAACAACTACTTCACCGAGGGTGAGATCGGTATTTCGATCGG
>JAEZYO010000711.1 GCA_023419055.1 Pseudomonadota bacterium
AGCGTGGTCTCGCCGTCCGCGCCCTCGACGATCACTCGCCCTGCGCCGGCGATGCGACCGCGCCCCTGATAGCGAGTGACCCCGTTCTTCTTGAACAGGTGCGCGACGCCCTGAGTGAGCGAGCCCACGACGCCGTCCTTGCGCGAGAGCATGCGAGGGAGGTCGAGCTCGACGCCCGACACCTTGACTCCGAAATCCGCGAGCGCGTGGGCCGTCTCGTGGAAACGCTCGCTCGACTCGAGGAGCGCCTTGCTGGGAATGCAGCCGACGCGGAGACAGGTCCCGCCGAGCGCAGGCTCTAGCTCGACGCACGCCGTGTCGAAGCCGAGCTGGGCCGCGCGAATGGCGGCGACGTAGCCGCCGGGTCCGGAACCAATCACGACCAGATCGTGCTTCTTCGCCGTCATCCGAAATCCTCGAGGTTGTTCTAAGGGACCACGTTCTTCGAGAAGGTTTCTTTTGTGTGCATTCCCGTGGTCCCTGACAAGATCTGCGGCCCGCCTCGCCGCGAGCGCTCGACTAGACCTCGAGCAGCATGCGCGTGGGCGCCTCCACGCACTGCTTGATGCGCTTCAAGAACGTCACCGCTTCTCGACCGTCGACCAAACGGTGATCGTAGGTGAGCGCGATGTACATCATCGGCCGGATCACGACCTGGCCGTTCAGGGCGACCGGGCGCTCCTGGATCGCGTGCAGGCCGAGGATGCCGCTCTGCGGCGGGTTGATGATCGGCGTCGAGAGCAGCGACCCGTACACGCCGCCGTTCGAGATCGTGAACGTCCCGCCCTGGAGCTCGGCGAGCTCGAGCTTGTTGTCCTTCGCGCGCTTGCCGAAGTCGGCGATCTTGAGCTCCACCTCGGCGAAGCTCAGGCGATCCGCGTCTCGAACGACCGGCACCGCGAGGCCCTTGCCTCCGCCGACCGCGATGCCGATGTCGTAGTAGTTCTTGTAGACGAGATCCGTGCCGCGAATCTCCGCGTTCACTTGGGGAACGAGCTTGAGCGCGTCCACCGCGGCCTTCACGAAGAACGACATGAAACCGAGCTTGATGCCGTACTTCTCCGAGAAGACGTCCTGGTGCTCCTTGCGAAGGGCCATGACGCCCGACATGTCGACCTCGTTGAAGGTCGTGAGCAGCGCCGCCGTTTGCTGAGACTGCACCAGGCGCTCCGCGATGCGCCGACGGAACGGCGTCATCGGCACGACCTCTTCGCGACCGGCAGCGGACGCGGGAGCCGGCGCCTCGACGCGGCGAGCCGGTGCTGCAGCGGCGGGGGCGGGCGCCTGCGCGCGCATGACGTCTTCTTTCAAAACTCGCCCGCCAGGGCCGGTGGGCTTCACGTCTTCCGGAGCGATGCCCTTCTCCAGCATCGCGCGGCGCGCCGACGGCATGACCCGCGCGAAGCCCTGCGCGGGGATCGAGTCGCGCGGCGACACCGAGCGCGGACCTTCTTCCTCGACCTCGCGAGCCGGCGCGGGCGGCGCCGGAGGAGCGGACTTCGGGGTCGCGGTCGCGGGGGCGGGGGCTGCGGCGCGCGCTTCGCCTTCCTCCATCACGCCGATCACCTGACCGACCGTCGCGGGCTGGCCCGCCTTGACCAGGATCTGCGTGATGACGCCCTTCACCGGTGCGGGCAGATCGACCGTCACCTTGTCGGTTTCGATCTTCACGATCACTTCGTCTCTTTCGGCGGAGTCCCCTTCGGACTTCAGCCATTCGCCGATCTGAACTTCGGTGATCGATTCGCCAACGGGAGGAACTTTGAGCTCGACGGGCATGACGGACCTATTTGTCGGCTCGTCTTAGCTCGCCCGTGCGTGAATGGGGGCGAAAAAGTACCCCCGCTCGCACTTCAGTGCGGAAAAACGCCTGCTGTTCTGGTCGGCGGAGCGCGACAGTGACGACGAATTTGGCGGAACAGGAGGCCCGAGAGCGGGGCGCCTCTCCCCCCGCTCCGCGGGCGTTTCGTCCGCTCGGGTCTTCACTCGTTCGAGTTACGCGAACGCGCGCTCGAGCAGCTCTTGCTGTTCGAGCTTGTGACAGCTCGCCGAGCCGGTCGCCGGGCTCGCGCTCTCGTGGCGGCACACGCCCGAGAACGGGAAGCGCCCGAACATCATCGCGCCGAAGCGCGCGCGGAACGTGCGCCAGGCGCCCATGTTCTCGGGCTCCTCTTGGACCCAGACCACCGGCGTGCCGTCGTCGCACTGCTCGACCGCGCCGCGGAAGTACATGTCCGGGAGCGGGTAGAGCTGCTCCACGCGGACGATCGCCACGTCGTCGCGCCCGAGCTCGGTTCGGCGCTTCTCGAGGTCGTAGTAGACCTTTCCGGTGCAGAGCAGCACGCGCGACGGCTTCTTGACCTTGGGGTCCAGGATGACGCGCTGGAAGCGGCCGGACGCGCACTCCTCGAGGGTGCTCGTCGCGTGCGGGTGGCGGAGCAGGCTCTTGGGCGTGAAGATCACGAGCGGCTTGCGCCAGGGGCGAAGCACCTGCCGGCGGAGGCAGTGGAAGATCTGCGCCGGCGTCGTCGGCTGCACGATCTGGATGTTCTCCTCCGCGGCGAGCGCCATGAAACGCTCGAGGCGCGCGCTCGAGTGCTCGGGGCCCGCGCCCTCGTAGCCGTGCGGCAAGAGCAGGACGAGGCCGGTCAGGCGCTTCCACTTGTCTTCGGCGCTGACCAAGAACTGGTCGATGATGACCTGCGCCGCGTTCATGAAGTCGCCGAACTGCGCTTCCCACATCACGAGCGCGTCGGGCCAATCGAGGCTGTAGCCGTAGTCGAAGCCCATCACGCCCGCCTCGCTGAGCGGCGAGTTGTAGATCTCGATCGGCGCCTGGTCCTCTGCCAGGTGCTTGAGCGGCATGTAGCGGTTGCCGTTGGTCACGTCGTGCAGCACGGCGTGGCGGTGGCTGAAGGTGCCGCGCTCGGAGTCCTGACCGCTGACGCGAATCCGCACGCCTTCGGTCACGAGCGAGGCGAACGCCAGCGCTTCGGCGCCGCCCCAGTCGAGCGCGCGCTGACCCTCCGCCATCGCGCGGCGCGACGTGAGCAGGCGCTCGATCTGCTTGTGCGGCCGGAAGCCCTCGGGGAGCTCCGTCTGCTTGCGGAGGAGCTGCGAGAGCTCCTCGCGCTCGACGCCGGTGTCGACCTCCGGCACTCCCGACTCGGGGCCGCCGCGGTACGACTTCCAGTATCCGCCCAGCCAGTCGTGAACGCGCACGAAATCCTTGCGGCGCGCCTCACCGAGCTCGCGCTCGAGGTGCTCGCGGCGTTCGACGGCGATGCGATCCGCCTCCTCGCGCGTCACGCCGCCGAGCTTCAGCAGGTGATCGAGGTAGCCGTCGCGCACGCTCTTGCGCTCCGCGATGGCGGCGTAGAGCAGCGGCTGCGTGAACGCCGGCTCGTCGGTCTCGTTGTGACCGTGGCGGCGGTAGCCGTACATGTCGATCACCACGTCGCGCAAGAACGTGTGCCTGAAGTCCATCGCCAGGCGGATCACCTGGGCCACGGCCTCGGGATCCTCACCGTTCACGTGGAAGACCGGGATCTGCAGCATCTTGGCCACGTCGGTCGCGTACACGGTGGAGCGCGACTGCGAGGGAGGCGTGGTGAAGCCGATCTGGTTGTTGACGATGATGTGGATCGCGCCGCCCGTCGTGTAGCCCTCGAGCTCGCTGAGGTTCAGCGTCTCCTGGACGATGCCCTCGCCCGCGAACGCGGCGTCGCCGTGGATGATGATGCCGAGCTTGCGGAGGTGCGCCGAGTCGCCCACGCGATCTTGCTTGGCGCGCGTGCGGCCGAGCACCACCGGGTTCACGTACTCGAGGTGGCTCGGGTTGAAGCACAGCGAGAGGTGGACCTTGGCGCCGCTCGCGGTGGCGAAATCGGAGCTGTACCCGAGGTGGTACTTCACGTCGCCGCTGCCGAAGTAGAGCTCGGGATCGGCGTCCTCGAACTCGCGGAAGATCTCGCGCGGGCTCTTGCCCATGATGTTCGCGAGCACGTTCAGGCGGCCGCGGTGCGCCATGCCGAGCACCACCTCGTCGACGCCGTGCTCCGCGGCGCGATCGACCGCGAACGCCAGGAGCGGGATCAGGCTCTCGGAGCCCTCGAGCGAGAAGCTCTTCGCGCCCACGAACTTCTTCTGGATGAACTCCTCGAAGATGCTCGCGTCGGTGAGCTTCGTGAAGATGCGCAGCTGCTCGGCGCGCGTGAGCTGGATGCGGTTCTCCGAGCCCTCCATGCGATCCTGCAGCCAGTTCTTCACGCGCAGGTCGTCGATGTGCATGAACTGCACGCCGATCGATCGGCAATAAGTGTTGCGGAGCCGCGTGAGGATCTCCCGCAGCGTGAGGACGCGCGCGCCGAAGATGGTGCGGCTCGAGAACTTGCGATCGAGGTCGCTGCCGGTCAGCCCGTAGAACTCGGGGTCGAGCTCCGGCTGGCTCGGCCGCGGCAAA
>JAEZYO010000715.1 GCA_023419055.1 Pseudomonadota bacterium
GAGTGGAACAAGTCCGTCTGGCAGTCCGATCTCGAGTACGGACTTCGGACCTTGCGCCTGGCGATCGACACTCACGCCATCACGAGCCATTTCGCGCTGCCGCTCTTGATCGAGACCCCGGGCGGGCTCGTGGTGGAGGTGACGGACGGCACCAACGAGTACAACGCGGCAAACTACCGAGTCTCGTTCTTTTACGATCTGGCCAAGGCCGCAGTAAACCGCATGGCCTTCGCGCTGTCGCACGAGCTCCGACCGCACCAGGGCACGGCCGTCGCCCTGACACCCGGCTGGCTGCGCTCCGAGGCGATGCTGGAAGCTTACGGCGTCAGCGAATCGAACTGGCTCGACGCGACCGCCAAGTCACCGCATTTTGCGATCTCCGAGAGCCCAGCGTTCGTCGGCCGAGCCGTAGTGGCTCTGGCGACGGATCCGGACGTATCGCGCTTCGGCGGACAATCGCTGTCGAGCGGCGAACTCGCAAAGATCTACGGCTTCACGGACGTCGACGGCAGTCAGCCGGACGCCTGGCGCTATGTGACGGAGGTTCAGGACGCGGGCAAGCCCGCGGACGTCACGGGCTACCGCTGAGGGTGAGATCGGGTTCGACGCGTAGTCATTCTGTCAATCGGTCCCGGCAAGCTTCCTTTCACTGCCGTAAACCCCACGGGGTCGAGCACGCGCGTGAGACGGACGAACGGACCTGTGCCCTGGCGCCCCAGGCTGAACGTCGCTAAGGTTCTCGAGGCGGAGCCAGCGGAAGGGACGGAAGGGCGTGATCATGAACTTCGACGATATTTTCGCGCGTTGTGCGGCGTCCGCGACGGCGCGTCAGCTCGGATTGGGCGATCTCTTGGGAGAGCGTTCGTGGGCCGTCGACATCGGGGCGGGGACCGCGACGTTCGACGATCTCAAGTACCGGATTCAGCTGCTCGGGACCGAAGCCGAGAGCGACAACTCCTGGCTGTGGGCTTGGGCGAACGAGGCCAGCGGATTGCCCGACGTCGTCCTCTCGGGCTCGCGCCGGCTGCGAGCTTTCGGCGCGGAACGCGGGCTCGACATGCTCGCCAAACGCACGTTCTCACTGGGCAAGCTCTCCGGGCACCAAGTCGCGATGGTCTGCTCCACGTTGCTCGGAAATGTGCCTTACTATCGCGGCCCCTACGACGGCGGCGCCCTCTATTTTACCCTCGAGGGTGTGCCGCTTCCGCCGGTCGACGGCGATCGCATCGTCACGGTGTTGAGCCAGGTGATTACGACGTTCGAGATCGATCACCGGTTGGCGACGCAGAGCTTCCTCTCGGATCTCGGGTTCGCGATCACGGCGAGCCCCACGCGCCTGGACGCCGCCGCGCCCTCGGGGACGACGGTGAGCGTCGAGTTCGACACGCTGGGCCGCCTCGCGAACCTCGACGTCTCGGCGGGGGACCAGCCGACGAAGTCCCTGCAGGGTTGATGCTCGCCTTTCTCCATACGTCCGAGCGGCACGTCTCGACGTTCGGTAGCCTCGTTCGCGAGATCGATCCCTCGCTTTCGCTTCACCACGAAGTTCGCGCGGACCTGCTGGAAGCGGCTCGCGGCGCCTTGACTCCCGCGGTGATGGCCTCGGTACGCGACGCCGTCACCTCTCTCTTCCGCGCGGGCGCGAGAGTCGTCGTGTGCACCTGCTCCACGCTGGGTCAGGCCGCAGAATCGGTCGCGGCGCCAACCGGTGCGAGCGTGCTCCGCATCGATCGACCGATGGCCGAACGCGCCGTCACGAGCGGGCGACGCATCTTGGTGGCGGGCGCGCTCGCGAGCACCCTGTCACCCACGGTCGCGCTGTTGCGTGAGATCGCGGCGGAGCAGGCGCGCGCGCTCGAGCTCGTGGAGGTGCTGTGCGGAGCAGCCTGGCCTCATTTCGAAGCTGGCGATCTCTCGGCCTACATCAGCGAAATCGCGGGCTTCATCGCTCCACGTGCGCTCCCCGGCGACACCGTGCTGCTCGCACAGGCGTCGATGGCGCCCGCCGCAGACGCGCTCTCTCACCTCGACGTGACGGTGCTCTCGAGCCCGAGGCTCGGCGTAGAAGCCGCCGTCGCTCGCTATCGGGCGCTCGTGCGCCAGGATGGGTCGGCGTCAACTCGATAGAGTGAAGGCGATGCACCTCGTCGACTGCACCCTCGAGCGCCACGGAGCAAGCATCCTCGAGATCCTGAACGACGCGATCGTCAGCTCGACGGCGCTCTACGACTACGTGCCGCGTCCGCCCGAAGCCATGGTGACCTGGTTCGAGAGCAAGAGGGCCGGTCGATACCCGGTGATAGGTCTCGAGGACGAGAGCGGTCAGCTGCTCGGATTCGCGAGCTACGGGACGTTCCGAGCCTGGCCAGCCTACAAGTACGCGGTCGAGCACTCAGTGTACGTCCACCGTGAGCAGCGCGGGCGCGGCCTCGGCCCGACGCTGATGCGCGCGCTGATCGAGAGGGCAAAGGAACAAGAGCTCCACGTCATGGTCGCCGGGGTCGACGTGACCAATCGGGCAAGCATCCGCCTGCACGAAAAGCTCGGCTTCGAGCACGCGGGGACGCTCCGGGAGGTGGGATTCAAGTTCGGGCGCTGGCTCGACCTCGCTTTTTATCAGCTCACGTTGCCCACGCCCGAACGACCCGCGGACGGGTGACATTTTTTTTCCGAGCAACTCGCTCCCGAGCGCGACCGACAGAGGGGGGGTGAGGAGCCATCATGTCCGACCCCATCCGAATCGAATCCGCGCTGCATGAAGTCGCCGATCCTTGGGAGGGCCACGACGTCCCGCCGGCGAAGGTGGACCCGCTGATCGTCGACCCGTGGGAACTACTCGAGCGGCCGGGTCTCGACGAGCGAGGCGAGTTCGAAAACCCCTGGGAAAACCTGCCGGCAAGTCCCATCGGTCTCGATCCGTCCATCGTCGATCCCTGGTTGGACGAGGCCTAGAAATCGAGCCGAGGGCTTGCCGCGCGCCGCATCAGGTTCGATGCTTCCCACGGTGTCGGACGGTCAGACATGAAGCTCCACTGCTCGATGATCTTTGCCAAGGACATGGCGCGGATGACCGCCTTCTACCGCGACGGGCTCGGCTTGCGCTGGCTCGCCGAAAAATCGAGCGAGGGCTGGGCGGAGTTCGACGCAGGCGGCACGTCGTTGGCGCTGCACGCCATCCCCAAGCCCATCGCCGATGAAATCGAGATCAGCGATCCGCCTCGAGAGCGAGGCGACACTCCGCTCAAGCTCATCTTCGCCGCAGAAGACGTCGAGCGGGCGCGCGCCCACTTGGAGTGCCACGGCGCCGTGATGTACCCCATCTCGAAGTGGGGCTCTTGCGACGGCCTGGACCCCGAGGGCAATCGCTTTCAGATCGTGAAGGCAACCTGAGGCGCACCCCTGCTCGATAACCCCTTGGTCTGGCTCGATTCCCCGTTCGCGAAGCTCCTGCTCTTCGCGCTGGTTCACCTCGCTGGCAACTTCGCGCTCCTGCGCCTCGCGAAGCGCGCTTTCTCGAAGGGCGGCGCCCTGCTCGGGACGAGCGTGCTCTTCTCGGCGGCGGCGCTGCGCCTCGCGCTCGGAGTGGTGGCGGGCGTCGCGGCGAACGCGGCGCTGCTGAGCGCTCCGGGGCTGCCGAACCGGGCGCTCGTCTTGCTGATCGTGTTCCTACCCGTCCGCGCGGGGCTCTGGTACCTGATGCTCCGGATGTTCCTGGATCGCGAGACGCAGAGCCGAGCGCTCGTTCGGCGTTGGACGGCGTACGGGCTCGTCGTCTCGTACCTGCTCGACGCCGCCGCGATCTTGCTCGGCCCGGATCTGCTCGGCTCGATCGCTTGACGAATCGATGAACCCACTACCCACCGAGCCCTACCTCGAGCAAGCGGGGTACCTGCCAGAGCTCGACGGCGCCTCGCAGCGAGTGGGCCTCACGGAGCTCGCGGCGTGAAAGCTACGCTCCACCTCGTCTCCGGGCTCCCTTGCTCGGGCAAGACCACGTACTCCACGCGCCTCGCCGCCGAGACCGGCGCGGTGCTCTTCTCGCTCGATCGCTGGCTCATCACCTGCTTCGGCCGCTACTCGATCGCCGAGGTCGGGCACGACGAGCACGTACGCCGCGTGCGCGCCTGCCGTGAGCTCATGCTCGAGCTCGCGCTCGAGTTCACGAGCCGCGGGAGCGACGCCATCCTGGACGACGGCTTCTTCCTGCGAGCCGATCGCAGAGCGGTGGCGGCCCGAGCGACGGCGGCCGGGGCGCGCGCTCGAATCCATTTCCTCGATCTCCCCCTCTCCGAGCTCGCAGCGCGGCTCGAAGCTCGTAACCGGAGCCTCCCGACCTTCAACTTCTTCATCCGCGAAGACACGCTCGAGCAGTTCCTCGAGCTCTACGAGACACCGACGGACCAGGAAGGCGCGGAGCTCCTCCGCGTTCGCGACCAAGCCCCGTAGTCAGGCCTCGCCGGCGGAGCTAGCCTGCGCGCATGAGCTACCTGTTCGCGCCGGAGCGCTTCGAAGCGGACGGCTTCGTGCTGCGATCCTACGAAGTCGGCGACGGCGCGTTGCTGGCGGAGGCGCACAACGAATCCTACGAGCACCTGCGCCCCTGGATGCCCTGGGCGACGCCGCGCATCTCGGTGCGCGACGCGGAGCGCGTGGCGCGGCAGGCCCGCGGTCGCTACCTGTTGTGTCAGGATTTCACGGTCGCGATCCTCACGAACGACGGCCAGCGCCTGCTCGGCGGCACGGGCTTCCACTTGCGCGAGGGCGCTCTCGAAACCGGCTCCGCCGAGATTGGGATGTTCATCCGGCAGAGTGAAGCCGGGCGCGGCCTCGGGACCCGCGTGCTCTCCGCGATGCTCGCCTGGGGCTTCGGCGAATGGCCCTGGATGCGGCTTTCCTGGCGGTGCGACCAGCGAAACCAGGCCTCCCTGCGCGTTGCCGAGCACGCCGGGCTACGCCACGAGGGCGTGCTGCGCGGCGAGAAGGACGTGGTCGGCGCGGGCCGGCGCGATACCGCCTGCTACGGCCTGACGCGCGAAGAATGGCTGGAACGGCAGCTTGATTAGTCGTTCGTCTGCACGACCACGCCGAGCGTCGTCGTGATGAGCGTCCCGGTCGCGTCGCGCACGCCCTGCTTGAAGATCTCCTTGCTCGACCAGTCCAGGCGATTGTCGAGGCGCACCAGCAGGTGCGGCGAGGGCAGGTAATCGAGCGTCAGGGTGCCGCTCACGAGGTCGATGCTGTTCGGCGCGAGCCCCGTGACGTGGCCGTCTCCGTCGTTCAGGTACTCGCCGCGGCCCGCGACGGCGAACTTGTCGCCCAGCGCGTAACGCGCGCCGAGCATCACGCCCCACCAATCGACGGAGTCGAACTGGTTCTCGTCGACCGGATCGCGCAGGCGCTCGAGCCCGTAGTCACCGTTCAAGACCAGGCTCAACGACTCGGTCGGCGTGAGCGTCACGACCAGATCGATCAGGTGACGCAGACCCTTGGTGTTGGAGCTCGGGCGATCGACGAGCCCCGATCCGCCTTCGCTCCCTGGCTGCGCGTTGCAGCCCGTGGAGGCGTCGGGATCGAATGCCTGCCCCGGCGCGCACTCGATGAACTTGTAGTCGTGTCGCTCCGGTCCGACGAGGTAACCGAGCGCGACGCTGCCGAAGGAGTCCTCGCCGCTCCGGAGGTTGACGATGCCCTGGAGGCCGAGCGTCTTCCCGATATTGTTGTCGATACTGTTGTTGTAGCCGTTGACGACCAGCGCCTTCAGCGTGAAGGATTCGCTGAAATCGGCGTTCAGCCTGAAGCCCGTGTGGAACGCCGGCTGAGTGAACCAGTACACGACGCCGCGCGTGTAGTTGAAGTTGTACTGGCTGTCCGCGACTTCGACGCCGTAGATGGTGTCGAACTTGCCGAAGTCGAGCGCGACCGCGCTGCCCTTCCCGCCCGGCTTCCACGTGGCGAACGCCTGCTTCACGTTCGCGAGGCCTTTGTCCGAGTCACAGGGCTCCGCCAGGCAGGAGCTGTTCAGGCGCTCGGCGCTCGGCCCGAAGCGCAGCTGCACGGCGCCACCCACCGGCTCCGCCGGGTAGCTCACGTCGAGGCCCACCCAAGAGATTGAGAACCCGTTCGACGTGTCGTACGCGCGCACGATCTGATTCGCGTCCGCTTCCGGCTTCGGGAAGTTGTAGTTCACCGAGAGGTACGCGTCGGCGAAGGCGCTGAACTCGAGTGTCTCGTACCAGGCGGGCTCTTCGGGCTCGGGAACCTCCGGCACCACGGGCGGCTCCGGCGCGGTCGGCTTGGCTTCGATCGGCGGCGGGGGCGGCTCGGACGGAGCAACCGGAGAGGCCTCTACGGGGGCCGCTTTGGGAGGAGGTTCGGCG
>JAEZYO010000745.1 GCA_023419055.1 Pseudomonadota bacterium
CTCGTAGCCCGACTCGAGCTTCTTGCTGAGCAAGAGCTTGTAGAAATACTCGTGGGGGAAGCTTCGCTCGCCCTTCTTCTCGGCGTCCTGCCAGAGCTCGAGCATGTGGTCCTCGATCTTCCGCATCGCCGCCTCTTCGGGGATGCAGGTGTCCGTCACGCGGTTCAGGCCCTTTTCGAGCAGGGCCGCCTCGTCGTGAGCGGTGAGCTCGCGGAAATGCGGCACGCGCTCGTAGCTATTGTGCGCGACGAGGTTGAACACGTCCTCTTCGAGGTTCGCGCCCGTGCAGCAGATGCCGTGGACCTTGCCGCGCCGGATGAGCTCCGCCATCACGATGCCCATCTCGGCGGTGCTCATCGCCCCGGCGACGGTGAGCAGCATTTTGCCGCCCTTCGCCAGGTGGGCCTCCCAGCCCTTGGCGGCGTCGACGAGCGCGGCGGCGTTGAAGTGACGGTAATGATGCAGGATGAAATCTCGAACGGCTGCCATGGCGCACCCTCCAGAACCCGAATTTCCTGCCCTGTCAAGCCGTAGAGACACCCGGAACTACGGGGAGCGCGGGCTTCCGTGGTAGCGTGAGAAACCGAGGGGCTCGCGAGCAGCGGCAACCACATGACGGATCGGTTTTCGAGCAGTCCAGGACCGGCATCGATGCACGGTCGGACGATTGTGTCGGAGTTCCAGCAGGGTGTGACCTACCGCCTCGAGCGCCAGATCGGCGAGGGTGGAATGGGCACCGCCTTTCTCGCGCTGCGCCAGGCACCGGACGGGCTCTCGCCCGTCGTGATCAAGATGGTCCGTCCGACCTTCGGCGGTGGGCACGAGCTCGCCGGCTCGATGCTGATTCAGAAGGAAGCCGTCGCGCTCGGGCGCCTGAACGAGCGTGTTCCGCCCACACCGTTCGTCGTACGCCTGGTCGACACCGGGGCCGCCGATCTGCACGGGCCGCATCGTCCGCCGGTTCCCTGGCTGGCGGTCGAGTACGTCCACGGCGGGATCGAGGGCACGACGCTCGAAGATCGGGTGTTTTACAGCATCGAGCGCACCGGGTTCGCCTTCGATCCGGCTCGCGCCGCGCACCTCATTCGCTGTCTCGCCGCGGGCCTTTCCGCGATTCACGGTGTCGGGGTCATCCACCGCGATCTCACGCCGGGCAACGTTCTCTGCTGCGGCTTCGGCGAGGCGGAGATCTTCAAGATCTCGGATTTCGGCATCGCTCGTCCCCAGGGGCTCGCCTCGACCTTCGGCGGTATCCCGGTCGGCACGGTGGGCTACGCCGCTCCCGAACAAACGATGCCGGACAAGTTCGGCGTCGGAACGTACACGGACGTCTTCAGCTTCGCGTGCCTCATCTACCTCGTGCTCACGGGTGAGCAGTACTTCGTCTCGCACACCCCGATTCAGGCGATGGCGCTCATGCGCGACAAGAAGCGCCGCAGCTTGCTCGAAGGTCAGCACCTGAGCCCGGAGCTCCGCCAGCGCGCCGACGCTTGTCGCACGATCGATCAAATTCTGTCGCGCGCGACCAGCACGGAGGTCGATCGCCGCCCCCAAGACGCGCAAGAGCTCGCGGCGAGCCTCGTCCCCTGGTTGAGCGACAGCCCGACGCCACCCAAGCCGAGCCGGCGGCTCATGAACAGCCTGCTCAACCTCGCGCCCCCCGGCGATCTCTCGTCCTGGAATTGGACCACGCGGCATCCGCCCGGAGACGACCGGGTCGTGCTCTCGGCGGCCTGGGACGTCGACGGTAAGTGCCTGGCCATGACGCCCGAGGGACCAGCGTTCTGGAACGGTCAGTCCTGGGTCGCGGCGAGTGACGTGGCGCGGAGCCTCCCTTCCGGGATGGCGTTCGTGCGCCGTTACGAGGCCGGCGGCTGGCTGTTCGGGGGTGCTGGCGGGGCGCTCGGCGTGTACGGGACCGACGGGATGCGCGAGGTCCATCGCACGCCTTCGAGCGACGTCAGCTTCTCGCACGCGAGCGGCCGCTTCGACGATCTGCTCGCCGCGATCGGCCAGCGACCGGGCGAGCCGCCTCACCTCTGGGCCATGGCGGCGCGGCGCTGGATGAAGCCGCTGCCGCTCGACGGTGTCTCGTACATCGCGAACCTGCTCCGCCTGGACGACTCACACTGGCTCCTCTGCGGGCGCCTTCAGCAGGGCACGGGGTTCGCCGCGATTTACGCGCCCATGCAGTGGGAGGTGACCTACCTGCTCACACCTCGCACGCGGGCCTTCGTCTCCGGCGCGTCGGAGCCCGAGCGCGGACTTGGCCTCGTCGTGGGCAGCCAGGGAGTCGCCCTCCGTATCGAGGGCATGAAAGCGGTGAGCTCGGTCGCCGAGGGCGCGCCCGATCTCACGGCGGGCGCCATGGACGTGCTCGACCGCGAGTGGGTCGCGAGCGTCGGACGGCTCTGGGTTCGCGATCCTCAGCGGAGCGCAGAGTGGCGGTCGGTGTGGAGCGACTCGAGCTGGAACGCTCCGGTGATCAGCATCATGGCCGACGCCGGGATGGTGGTCGCGATGAGCGCAGACGGTGGCATCATCGAGGGCCGCGCGCCCTGGCGCACTGGGAAAACGAAGTAGCTCGGCCGCGCCCTGCTCCCTCGGCATAGCGGCATAGCGACATGGAGCGACGGGGCGCGCGGGATAGACGCTGTAGCGAAAAGCGCCAAAGGCTCGACGCCGAGCGCCATCGCGAGAACGGCTGCGCGAGGCAAGACGTGACATCGAAGCACGATCACCACGTGTCATGGCCGTGACCTGAAGTAGTCGCCGCGTCGCATCAATCTTTTG
>JAEZYO010000794.1 GCA_023419055.1 Pseudomonadota bacterium
GCCTCGTCCACGACGTTCACGCGGCTCTGCTGGTCCGCTCCGTAGAGGGCGGGGAAGAGGTCGTGCACCACGCGCGGCACGTCGTGCCACACCACGAGCAGGTAGCGCCGTCCTTCGTGCTCCTCCGCCCAGTGGCTCAGGAGGTAGGAGACCCCGCGGTAGCTCTTGTGCAGGTGACGGAGCTGCCCCGCGGGCGCAAGCTCGAGGTTCATGTCGGGCAACATGAAATGCACGAGCAGCTTGCGGAAGCGCTCGTTCTCGGGACCTGGCGCGCGAGAAGCGACCGCCACGACGGGTCGGTCGGGCGAGATCAGGTCGACGAGCAAGACCGCGCGCACGGTCGGGGTCTGCACCGCGGCCGTCTCGAGCCACTTGGCGCCGAACTCGGCGCGCTCGCCGATGTCGACGGTCGAGCGGACGACGTTGTCCTGCTCGATGATGCGCTTGTCGAGACGGTCGGCCTTCTCGTTCGCGAGCAGGAGCGTGGCTTCGACGACCGATTGCTCTCGGAGCTTCTCGAGCTGGAAGCTCGACCGGAACATGACCGTCGCCAGGACCATGACCGAGATCACGATCGCTGGCAGCAGCAAGAAGGTCAGCAGGCGCTCGCGGCGCATCCGGTCGGCCATCGGGCGACCGAACGATAACTAAAGCCGCCGCGCCGGGCTATTGGGGCGGGAAAATCGTGTCCGCCTCGAGCACAATCGGGCGATTCGCGACGAACTCGGCGAACTGCTGGCACACGTAATCGAGAGCGTTCGCCTCGGTGTCGTGAAACGGGGTGCCGCCGAGCGGGTTCGCGAGCTGGATCAAGCCCAGATAGCGGCCACCCTGGCGGACCGCGCCGCACATGGCGACGCGCGGCGTCACGCCCAGCACGTTCCAGATCTCCGACGTGAAGCGGCCATCCGCGGCGACGTCCTTGAAGCGCAGGCTCGTAGGGCGGCGCATGACCTCCCGCACGACCGGATCGGCGTCGGAGGTACGGAGCAAGAGCGCGTCGCGGACGGCCGGGTACGCGCGCACGACCACGAAGTTGCGCGAGTTGATGTCGAAGACGTGGACCAGGATCGCTTCGCTCGGCAGCACTTCTCGAAGCACAGAGAGCACGAACTCCGAGCCCGACGCGATGTCGCGCATGAAATGGAGCTCGTGCATCTGCTCGAAGAGGTCGCCTATCAGATCGTCACCGGCGCTGCGTCGCGTGCCGGGCCTCGACTTGGTCGGGCTCGACTTGGTCGGGCTCGATTTGGCGCCCGACTTGGACTTGCCGGACTTGGACTTGCCCGGCTTGGAGGACGGCGCGCCGTTCCGGCGCGAGACCGGAGCTTCCGCGGGGGTCTCGTCGCCCGCTTTGGAAACCACCCCCGGCTGAGTCGGCTCTTCCGCGGCGGGCGCGATGGTCACCTTCGCGCTGGCACGTTCCTCGGCCGGGGGGGTGAGCACCGGCTCGGGCGCGGGGGCTGGCGCAGGCGCCGTCGAGATCGCTTCCGGCGCGGGGATGGTTTGCCTCTGTTCGGCGGCCGTAGCTGCGGACGCCTCCGCTCCAGGTTGCGAAGGGACCACACTCTCGGGAGTGACTGGCTTGCGCTCGTCGGCGACGGCAGAGATCGAAGCCGGTTCGGGGAGGCTCTCGACCGGCTCCGCCGTGACGCTCGGCTTCGGAGCGGGCTCGGGATCGGAGGGTTCGAGTATCGCGGGCAAGGGCGCAGCTTTCGGGATTTGCGGGGCGACCGCGCTCACGGCCTCGCCGACGGGAACGGAACGGATGACCTGAACCGCCGGGGTCGACGGTGGCACGGAGAGTGGCTTCGGCGGCGGGACGCTGGCCGGCGTGCTGGCTCCAGGCGCGCTCTGCTCGGGAGCGGTCACCGGCATGCTGACCGCGACGCCGGAGCTCTTGTCCCAGTCCGGCGGTGGCGCCATGGAACCACTGGCCGCCTTCTCACCGAACGCCGGAAAGGCGAGAACCGGAGCGCCGCGCCAATCCTTCCAGGTCAGCGTGGCGAGTGGCGACCTGACCGGGCGCTTGGCGTACTGGTGGTCGAAGATCGCGAGCTGCACGAACTTCTTCGCGGGCTTGCGATCGATCTCCGCGCAGACCTTCTGAAAGCGATGAAGGAGCGCGCGCTCGGCTTGCGCTCGAGTCACGCCGGGCCGAACGGCGTACGCCGCTTCGTAGTAGAGGATCGGGTTCTCCGCGGTCGGCTCGTCGGTGCGCTGCCGAATGACCTGCGACTCGGGAGTGCTCTCGGGCCCGCTCGAGCTCGGCGTGGAAGGTGCCCCGGGCCCGCTCGAAGCGGCGACCGGAGGCGAGACGCCGGCAGTGTCCTCCACAGCCGGAGCCGCTGAGGATTTCGCAGCACCGAGCAAAGACTCGCCCACCTCGGCCGGAGGCGGATGCGTGGTCAGGCGCTCGCGAGCGCCTTCCGTGAGTGGTGCGTCAGAAGGAGCCGGTCGCACCAGATAGCGCGTTTTCAACGCCGAATTGACGGCGCGGTAGCCCTCGTCGAGCACCTCGATCGAGAACTTGGAGAGCGGCCCGGGGTCACCTCGAAGACGGCGAGCCTCCTGGAGGGCCGATTGCCACTGCTTGGCTTCGATGCACAGCTTCTCGCTCGCCGAGCTGTCACCGATGCCGGATACTTCCACGAACCAGCGCATCCGATGCTTTTCTGCTCACCAGCCCGCGCTTTACGGGCCTGGCGAAGTACAGCTCCTCTTGTCCTGTCCCGCAAGCTCCAAGAAGGGGCCCGTCCCTTCGGAAGATTTGGGCTCCGAACCGATTTTCGGCCCCGGTAACGATCCCGCCTGTCCTCCTCCGAGAGCGGTTACTTCCCCAATCGACGGTAATAACCCGCCTCTCCCGTGATAGATCGCCCCCGGATGCGAGCGTCCCCAAGCCACCTGCCGAGTCGCTTCCAGGCGCTGCTCGGACGCGCAGCTGCCTTCGAGCCGATCCTCTATGGCCTCGTGGCCGGCGCGCTCACCCTGTTCGTGGCGACTCGCTTCTACGGTTCGCTGAAGCTCCAACTGCTTTACGCGCATGAATGGGCAGGCGCGAGCCCGCTCGCGAAGGCGATCGAATCGGGCGACTTCTGGTCCGCTCCTCTGGACGACGTCTTCATTCATTTCGATTTCGCGCGCTCGATCGCGCGAGGCAGGCCCTTCGAGTGGTCGGCGGGCGGCGGGTATTCGAGCGGCGGGACGAGCATCCTCTACCCCTTCGTACTCGCGCTCGGGTTTCCGCTCGGCTTCGGCGGCCTGCGAATGATGGAATGGGCGGCGATCGTCGCCTGCGTCTCGGTGTTCGCGGTGCTGCTCGTGGCTCGCCGCCTGTTCAAGGGCCAACCGCTCGCGGCGTCTTACCTCGCTCCTCTCGTCTTTCTCTGCATCGGCGCGCTCGACTGGACGCTCTTCAGCGGGATGGAGGTCGCGCTCTTCCTCGCGATCTGGGCCGGCACTTTCGTCGCCTGGGACGAGCTCGAAGGGGCGATCGCCAAGGGCGAGCCCCGCGAAATCGTACGGCGCACGTGGGGCCTCGGGCTGTGGGGCGGTGCGCTCGCCGCGACACGACCGGAGGCGGCGGCGCTCGTCGGCTTGTTCGGGTTCTTCGCGGCCCAACGGCTTTTCGTGAAGGATCGGCGAAGCACCCTTCTGCTGCTCGTCCGCGTCGCGCTCCCGGGCGCGTTCGTGGTCGTGGCGCACGCGCTCGCGAACCGCTTGTTCACCGGTGAAACCACCGCCGCGGGCGCGCTCGTGAAGCTCGAAGCGCATCACCCGTACTTCACGCGCGAACAGGTGGTGGACGCGTGGTGGTTCCACCTCAAGTACCAGGTGCTTCGGATCACGCAGTA
>JAEZYO010000807.1 GCA_023419055.1 Pseudomonadota bacterium
TCGCACAACTGCGGCATGGGAGAGGTCGCTCCAGTCGAGGTCGTGCGGGGCGCCATGCTGCTCCGCTCACGTTGCCTGTCGCGCGGCTACTCGGGCGTGCGTCCGGACGTCGTGGACGCCTATTTCAACTTTCTGAACCGCGGCATCACCCCGGAGTGTTTCCGCTACGGGTCCATCGGCGCCAGCGGAGACCTCGTGCCGCTCGCCACGATCGCCGCGGCGGTCGTGGGTGAGGACGTGAAGGTTCGCTATCGCAATCGCACGTTGCCAGTGCGCACGCTGCTTGGCGAGCTAGGCATCTCGCCTCTTCAGATCCAGGGTCGCGAAGGCTTGGCGCTCATCAACGGCACCTCCTTCATGAGCAGCGTCGCCGGGCTCGCGTTGCATGATCTCTCCGAGTTGTTCGACTCCATGCTCACCGTCGTCGCCATGGCGCTCGAGTCGATGCTGGTCATCGAGGACGGGTATCATCCCATCGTCCATGAGCTGAAAGGGCACCGCGGGGAGCTCGCCGTCGCCGAACGCATTCGATCCGTCTGGTCGGGCAGCCACCTCATCCGGGATCTCGAGAAGGCGCGCTCGGAGGGCGCCGCCGAAATCGGCGTGCAGGACTACTACTCGCTCCGCTCCGTCGCGCAAGGTTTCGGCGTGTTCTACGAGAACCTGGCGCGAGCCACCCAGTGGGTCGAGTCGGAAATGAACTCGGTGAACGACAACCCGATCGTCGTGCCCGAGCACCAGCAGGTCTATCACACGGCGAATTTCATGGGCTACTACGTGAGCTCGGCCTGCGACATGCTGCGCGCCGACATCGCTCAGGCAGCCACCTGGATCCACGCTCTGCTCGCCATCCTGGTGCACCCGCGCAAAAACCGTGGCCTCCCGGTCAACCTGATCGACGATCCGACCAACTACAGCGGCTTCCGCCCGATCCAGATCCTCGCGGCGTCGCTCACGGTTCAGTGCCGGAAGCTCGCGCAGTCACATGCTTCGTTCGTCATCCCGACCGAGGGTGACAACCAGGACGTCAACAGCCTGGGCACGCACGCCGCGTTCGACCTTCGAGCCTCCGTCCAACACCTGCAGGAGCTGACGGGCATCTTGCTGATGGCCGCGTCCCAGGCGCTCGAGCTTCGTGGCATCGAAAAGGCTGGCCACAAGAGTCGGGCCATCGTGGAAGAGTATCGTCAAACCGTCCCCTACCTCCGCGAGGACCGGTTGGTCCACACGGATTTGGTCGCCACGGTGGAGACGATGCGCCGGATGGTCTCGCTCGGCGCGGCCGAGAGCTCCGCGGCGCACGACGGACCGGTGAGGCGCTCTTCGGCGGTATTCTTGAAAGGTACTCCGCAAGAGCCGGAAGAGCCGCCGCTCGAAGAAGCCGCGGGCTCCCGAAGGTGAACGCCATGAGCAACGAAAAGGACCTATCCGGCCTGATCGGGAAGCACCTCATCTACACCTACGACAACGGCTGGCAGTACGAGATCTACGTCAAGAACGCGACCACCTTCAGCTACCGCATTCACAGCGGGATCGTCGGGGGGCGCTGGGTGACGGATCAAGAAGCCCACATCGTCGACATCGGCGACAACGTCTACAAGATCTCGTGGGACGAACCCACGGGGACGACCGTCAGCATCGCCATCAACCTCACGCGTCGAAAGCTCTACGGGACGATCTTCTTCCCGAAGTGGATCGCAGACGAGCCCACCAAGACCATCTGCTACCAGAACCAGCACCTGGACCGCATGCGCCAGTACCGCGACGCCGGCCCTACCTACCCGAAGCTGGTCATCGACGAGGCTGCACAGATCACGTTCATCGAAGACTGCGGTCCCGATCGCAACGACGTGATCGATCGTCCTTCGTACGAGCTGCCAGAGGGCTACACCTCCAGAAGGAACTGAACGCGTGGTGGTCGCTTCGAAGTGGGCGCGCTGAGCGCCCCTTCGAGGCGTCGACTCAACGCCCGCGCGCCTTGGTCACCGCCTCGATCATGCGCGGAATCGCGACCGAGATCAGGATGCCGAGGTTGGCTCGCTTGTTGTCGATCAACATGCCCTGGAGCAACGCTCCGTGGTTGATCACCGCCGCGGTGTGGTTGTTCTCGACGTCGATGATGTAGTAGCGGCCGAGCGGAGGAAAGTTCGAGTCGGCCATCGCGCTCTGTAGCTCGGTCGTGACGCGCGTGAACAGCGCGACCGCTACCGGTTGCTGGTTGAAGCCCGCCAGCGACAGCCCGTCCGCGCGGTCCCAAATGTCGGTGGCGACGAGCCCGTCACGGAGCACGTTGCGAAGATCTTGAACGGCAAGGTCGAGGAGCTTTGTTTCGATCATAGGTCTTTCTCAAAGTGAAGAAGTCGCGCGAGCTTCGATCAGACTAGAGGCCTTCCACCGTCACTTCGAGCGCTCGTTTGAGCTGCTCCAAGGCTTCGGTCGAGAGCGCCTCCGCACCCACCGCACCCAGGCAGAATCCTCCACGCCCGGTGCGAGCCTCCACCCAGGACATCATGTTGGCGCCAAGCCACAGGGCGCCCGCCGTCGCGTCGATCCCCGGGATACTGCGCACCGATACCAGGGCGGACAGCAACGGCCCTACCAGCGAGACGTGAGCCTCGGAAATCCCGTGCGCCGCGAGGGTGAGCCCGTTGTCGTCGGCGACGAACGCCCCTGTACAAGGGTGATAGTCGAGCGTCCACGCCAACAGCGCGTCGAGCCGGTCAGAAGGATTGTCCGAGGGCGGGACGAGCGTCGGCACCCGCTTTTGCGGCGCGCGCGCAGGGACGCTCGGTGACCGAGTAGGAGGCGTCGAAGCGCGAGGAGGGGGCGACGAGAGACGCGCAGGCGCCGGCGGGATCGGGGCTGAGCGCGCAGGCGCAGTTGCCCGGGCGAAGCTCGTGGTCGCTCGACGTGGCACCGTAGCGCGGGCCAGCAGGCGCGCGATGCTCTCCGCGTCAGTCCACGAGACGGATCGGTCCGTCATTGCTGTCTCCTTCCAAGAGGCCGAGGCGGGCCTCGATTTCTGCCACCAGGCTATCGAACACGGCGGCCACGCTCGGCGGCCGACGACTGAGCAGGCCGAGCGGTACGCCCGCGCGGCTGGCCTGCAGAAACGTGTTGTCCCGAGGAATGGCGGTCTCGAAGACGCGGTCGCTGTAGAGGCCCCAGAGCTCCTCGAGCGACGCCAAAACGACCGGATCGCGGAACGAGCTCATGTTTCCGACCACACCCAGCAGCGAACAACTGTCGCCCGCCTCCCGAAGATGCGCCAGGAGCTCGAGCAGCCGTGGCAACGAACGCAAGGCCAGCGGCTCACACTGGGCCACCGCGACGACGCTTTCCACGGCTTCGAGCGCAAGGCGCGTCATTCCGCCGAGCCCGGCCGGGGTGTCGAACAACACCACGTCGTACTGCCGCTGGCTCTTGTCCACGATGCGCTTCAGCGCGTCGTGCGCCCGCGCGAGCGTCGCGAGGTTGTCCACGTCCAGCGCGCCCACCGCGCCCATCGGCAAGATCTGGAGCTCGGGCAGGCGGGTCCGGAGAACGCGAGACAGCGCAGCGTCCCCATCCCCGAGGCACTCGGCCAGGCCCGCGCGATCAGCGACGCCGTCGAGTGAAAGGCCGATGGCCCCTTGTGGATCCGTGTCCACGAGTAAGGTGCGCGAGCCTCGCCGAGCGAAGGCGTACGCGCAGTTGAGCGCCGTCGTGGTCTTACCAACCCCACCTTTGAGACTGGCGAATGCAATGGATAGCGTCATCGAGGAAAACCCAATCTGCGTAGCTGCTCCAGGTTTGCACGCACGAGATGAGAGCCCGGATCGAGCTCCGAGAGCAAAGTCAGTACGCGCGCCGCTTCGTCGTAGTTGCGAGCCATCAACAACCCGCGAGCCTCGTCGTTCAGCTGTCGCACGCGTAGAGCCAGCTGCTCCGGGCTCGAGAGCGTCGCTTCGATCTGCGCCGGTGAGAGCGGCGGCGGGCTCGCCACCTGGCCCTCGTCGATGCGCCGTGACGACTCGAGCACCAGCTCGTAGAGGCCCTTGTTGATCGTCCGCTCCTTGCGCGAACCGCTGGCCGCGCTGACGCGCGCTCGCATCTCGGGCCGGATCAATCGAGCGAAAGCGTCCTCACCCACTCCGAGCGCGTCGAAGGCCGTCCACACTTCACCGCCCTGCACTTCGATCACCCCGACGTCACAGCCGTCCTGGCTCAGCACCAGGATGTGCGAGCCACCGGACATGCAAATCATCTGCAGGAAATCGACCGGAGCAAAGCTTGCGTGGGGAGGAACCGACGGCGCAATGAGAGAGCGCGCCATCACGATCAGCGACTCCTCCGAGATCGGCCGCGTGGTACGCGGCAGCCCGTTCATGTCAGTCACGTCTTCGCCCTCGTTTAGCGCGAGCACCACGCGCTTCGTGCGGGCGAGCAGCTGAGTGACGGCGTCCACGGGAGCCCCTTCCAGAGAACGCGTATAGAAAACGAGCCCCACGTCCTGCGCGTCGTCGAGCACCTGCGTGAGCTCGTGCCAGGAAGCGGCGCCGAGCGCGCTTGCGGGTGTCTGAGCTGCCACGATGCGAATGCAGCGCATACGCTCGCGTAGATCGGGATCTGCGACCACCACCAAGCTCATTCAGGAACGGCTTTCGAGATCCCGGCGAGCGCGACGCAACATGACCTCCGCCGGTCCGTCCCCGGGGCGCAGCCGCGCGCAGGTCTCGAAGGCCTCCACGGCGTCAGCGAAGCGCTCTTGAATGAATGCCGCGGTTCCGCGTGAGAATGCCTCGCGGTACAGCCGGACCTCGGGCGCCTCCTCCGCAGGAGGAGGAGGCGGCGGCGGAGGCGGGGCGCTCGAACCGCTTCGGGCGGTTTCTGGCATCGGCTCCTCGGCGTTCAGCGACTCCTGATCGAGCCGGCGGCTCTCGGAGAGCGGAGGCACTGGCCGACTCGCGGGCGCTGGCGGGGAGGCCAAGGCCGGGCTCCCGTACAGCTCGATCAGCACTTGCAGGGTGCGCAGCCGGCCGAGCGGGCACATCTCGGCGATGTCTCCGTAAGTAGTCGCGCCGTCGATGTATCGCGAGAGCAGCACCACGTCGGGCGATCGACCCGCTTGCGGAGTGATGGGTTGCGGAATTTGATCCAGCCCGCCGAGACGCTTGGCGTAGGCACCGATCAGGAACTCTTTCACCCGATCGATGCCCTTTTGAAGTTCGACGCTGTCAGGCGCCTCCGAGCGCGCTTGATAGAGCCGCGCGAGCGCCTCTTCGTAGCGCTTCTCGCGCAGCAGCACGAGCACGTCTGCACGCACCAGAGCTGTGCTGGAGTCACCACCTTCGTTCAGCGCTCGGGGACGCACCACGGGTGAATAGTACCCTACGGCTCGTGCGGATGTTGTGTTTCAGTTCGTCGAAACACAATCAAACGCGCGTGAATTTAATTAAGTGGTGTTCACGATTACGCGCCTACAGCTGCACCTTGCGCGGCCTCTCCACGCACGGCGGAACGCCGTACGCTCCCACCGCAACCTGCGACGGCGACAGGTATCGCTTGACGGCGCGACCCTCCGGCCGGTCAGAGCGACAGTGCCGTCTTCAAGTTACCGAGAATGAATTCCGGAGCGGCGCACGACCAATAACCGGGAGCAAAGCGCGATCGCCAATTCATCTCCATGAGGTGATTGCGATAACGCCCCACGCTGCAACGACGAGTGAAGGCATTTCGCATCGGTTACGCCTGTTCAGTCGTTGGTCCTCGGCCGTTCGAGCGCGTCGGCCTGCTTTCGACGGCGGAAGCGACGCAGCGGCAGCATCAGGGCGCAGGCGGTGTAGGTCGAAATCATCGGGCCGCCCTTCCAACGGCGCCCTCTCGAAGGGCGCCTTTCGAGGAGCAGTACCGACGCCGCTGCCACATCGCCGCTGCAACCGCTACCGCTGTCCGCGCTATCTCCCGAGCAACCACTCTCGCTGCCGGAGCTGTCACCCGAGCAACCACTGTCGGAGCTCTCCGAGGTGTCCCCCGAGCAGCTGCTCTCGCTCGAGTCCGAGCTGTCCCCCGAGCAGTCGCCTTCCTCGCTCTCCGAGGTGTCTCCCGAGCAGCCGCTGTCGCCGCTTTCGGACGTGTCGCTCGAGCAACCGTCGTCACCGCTCTGCGAAGTGTCACCCGTGCAGCCGTCGTTCGAGCCCGAGGTCGAGCCGGAGCAGCTGCTCACCACTTCCGGGTGTTCGGGGTAAGGATCGGGATCGGGTGCACACAGAGAGCAGATCCCTCCGGTGCTGTCGTCGTCGGAAGGCGGGGGGTCGTCGCGCGGTGCGATCGTCACGCAACCCGTCGCGTCGAGCTTCGCCCAGCGATGGATGGGCCACACGTTCGCCTCCTCACCGGCGCGCAGCAAGAGGTCGCTCGTGAGCCGAGTCGAGCTCACGGACCAGCGCTGGATGAAGTCAGGCACCTCGGTAAGCTCCGCGAGCTCGTCGAACTCGGAGGGCTCGTAGGTAGCGAGCAACGACGGGATCCTGCGCCCTTCATCGTAGGTGATTCCGCTCCCGAACGTCGCCGAGCTGGCGCTCTCGAGCAGCCATGCATCGGGCTCCTGGTCGAAGAACCTGCTGCGCGCAGCCAGGTAGTCGCTTCGGGAGCTCGCCGCGAGCCAGGTAACGGGCGAGACGGCGGACAGCGAGGCCGTTCGCGCACCGACGGCCAGCGCCGAGTCCGAGAGCGCCCACACGGTGGTCGCCACTCCGCGCTCCGAGCCGAGCAACGGCCATGTCGGCTCGCGCTGCGAGCTGACCTCGAAGTGCGCGGAGACGATGCAACCCGGTGGGTCGTTCGGCTCACACTCGAAGCCCACCGCGACGATCTCGCTCCCGTCCGGGATGGTCGAGAGCTGCGCCTCGAGGCTCGGCTCGAACACGAGACCTCGTTCCTCCGCGTGCGCGGCGAAAGCATCGACCCCGTCGAACCGATCGATCTTCGAGAGCGTGGCGGGCGCCTCGGACCACGCTTCGCGCGTGTCGTGCCAGGCTTCGGCGGATACGGGACATCCCGGGACATTTGCGCCGTCCGGTGGCACGACGCGCACGGCGGTCGCCGCCTCGAGCGCTGAGAACCACGCCGAATCGGCGGGTCGAACCTCTGCCTCCCGTGCCACGACGAGCACCAGCGCGCCGGCCTCCGCCCCACCTGCCAAGCGCAAAGCCAGCCAGAGCTCCGGCGGGTCGGTGGGCGAGACGACGACGCGCTGAGCGAGCACTTCGGGGGGTCGCCCGCTCGCTACTACTCCGTACTGCGCACAAGCAGCATTTCCGACGAGCAGAAGCGCGAGACAGATCGAGGCGCGAACCGGCTGGGCAAGCAAAGGAGCACCTAGAAATGCGCCGTGAGCGTCGCGCCCATCGACCAGCGTTGGTGAGTGGAAGAACTACCGAGGCCCTGGTCGTCCTCCGCGAACGCGACGCGGCCGCGAACGCCGAAAGAGAGCTCGTCGATCACGCGCAGCTGAAGCCCTGCAGCGAGCGCAAACAGGCTGGTCCACTCCCGCGCGCGGCGGAGCTCGTCGTCTTCCGACGACGTCCGAAGCGACCGGCCGAGCAGCGCGTCGCCGAAGAAGCGCAGGCGGCCGTACACTGGAACGTAGCCGCGGAGCCCGAGGCTCGCGTCCGTCACGTCGTCCTGAGCGAGCTCTCTCGCCTGCTCGGTGCCTTGCGCGCGCTCGCTGGTGCTCTGGGTAAGCTCACCCACCAAGTAGAGCCTCAACGGAGTACTCGGAACGCGACCACCCGCGCCGAACAAGCCGCCCCAGGTGATTCCGGTCGCGCCGGCGACGCCGAAACCGGCGCTGCCCTCGACGAGGAAGTGGCTACCCGAACCCTTGTCTGCCGCCGCAGGCGGCGGTCCGTCGCTTTCCGCAGGTTCGAGCTCGGGCGTTGCCGCCAGGGCGAGCCCCGGAGA
>JAEZYO010000818.1 GCA_023419055.1 Pseudomonadota bacterium
GACAAGCCGGGGCCCGAAGGCGCGGGGCGCACCCAGTTCGATTTTCCGCCGGTCGATCCGACGCGGCTCCGGAGCGCGCTCGCCGCGTTACGGAAGGTCGCCGCCGAGACCTCGCTCTCGGTAGCGCGCGTCGCGCTCGCCTGGCAGCTCACGCGGCCCTTCGTGACGAGCGTGATCATCGGGGCCAAGCACCGGGACCAGCTGCTCGACAACCTGGCCGCAGCCGAGGTCGCGCTGTCGCCCGAGCAGGTTCGGCTGCTCGACGAGGCCACGTCCTTGCCTCTCGAGTACCCGGGCTGGATGCTGGATTTTCAGAATCGCGAGCCTCGCGGCGTCCCGGCCCCTTGAGCTCACCGTAGGGTGGCTCGTTCTGCGACCCTCGAGAATTCCTGCAAGCGCGCGCGCGGCGGAGGTAACTTCGGCGCATGACGGAGTCGTCGCAGGCGCTCACCGGCGTGGTGGCTCGGCCCGCGCCGTTCGTCGGCGCGAGCGGCGCGCGAGCCCTCGAGTTCTTGCTGACCGGGGGCACAACCCTGCTCTTGTTCCCGCTCCTGCTCTTGCTCCGCTCCGCGATCGGGCTCGACGCGGCCGAGCTCGCCGTGGGCTTCACGATGTTCCACGCGGCCCATCTGATCAACGACCCGCATTTCTCGGTCACCTATCTGTTGTTTTATCGCGACGCTAAGCGGAGCTGGTCGGAGCTCGGGCGCGCGCAGCGAGCGCGCTACGTCATGGCCGGCGCCGTGGTTCCGGCGGCGCTCGCGGTCTGGATCGGCGTGGCGCTGGGGACCAAGTCCGCGCCGCTGCTCGGGCTCTTGATCCAGCTCATGTTCCTGCTCGTCGGCTGGCACTACGTGAAGCAAGGCTTCGGCGTGCTGAACGTGCTCTCCGCGCGCCGCGGCGTCCGCTTCGAGCGCATCGAACGCAAGGTGATCCTCGCGCACTGCTTGCTCGGTTGGGCCTACGCCTGGGCGAGCCCGGCCGAACCCGGGCGCCTGCTCGAAGAAAAGGGCGTGGTCTACACGGCCATCGCCCACGGGGTCGCGCTCGAGCGAGTGACACTCGCGCTCTTCGCGACGAGCGCGGTCGCGCTCCTCGTCGTGCTGACTCGGAAATGGCGCCGCGAAGGAGCGCTACCGCTGTCGCCGCTCATGGGCCTGGTGGTCAGCGTCTGGGTGTGGACCGTGTACTCGAGCGCGGATCCGCTCCTGGTCTACGTGATCCCGGCGCTCCACTCGGTGCAGTACCTGTACTTCGTCTGGCTCCTGAAGCGCAATGAAGCGCGCGCCGTCGAACGGTCCCAGCTCTTCGGCCCCTCGGTGAAGCAGCGCCTCGCCGTGCTCGCGGTCTCGGCGCTGGGCCTCGGCTTTCTGCTCTTTCACGCCCTGCCGCAGATCCTCGACGGCGCGTTGAGCGATCGGCGTGGGCTCACCGATCTCGGAGCGACGCCCTATTTCGCCGCCATCTTCACGTTCGTGAACATCCACCACTACTTCATGGATACGGTGATCTGGCGGCGCGAGAACCCGAGCTCCCGCTATCTCGTCGAAGACGCTCCGCGTTAGGGCGCGGGCTTCGCCGAGACGTGAACGCACCCGTCACCGTCGCACTCCTTGCCGTTCGGATAGCTTCGCGTGTACTCCACTGCGAGCACGACCGACTCCGCCACGGCTTCTCCTTCCGGTTTCGTCACCCTGACGGCATAGCGATCCCCCTCCGTGAAAGGAATTTTGGGCCCGACGTACCAGGAGATGAGGACGCGTCGTACGTCGCCGGAGCCCTGCAAGGACGCGCTCACCAGGAGCTTCTGATCCACGAGGGCCGCATCCGATCAAGGTGCAAGCGCGCTCTCGTCGTCGGTCACGCAACCGAGCGCGAGACAGAGGACCGAGAGCACACCCGAGCCGTGCCGTAGCGCCATCATGCGACGATTGTTTCGGCGCTGCTGCGAGAGGTCAAGGCGACCCCGTGTGAAAGCCTGCGCACGGAGTGCACCCGCGCGTGCAAATCGAGTCGCCCTCAGGAGGCGAGCTGCACGCGATCGCGTCCGGCCTGCTTGGCCTCGTAAAGGGCGGCGTCAGCGCGCTTGAAGGTGGCGTCGATGACTTCACCGGACTGCCAGGCAGCGACGCCCGCGCTCACGCGCAGCGGCACCAAGGCGTCCTCGACGCGGAGCTCGATCCGCGCGACCTCACGCCGGACTCGCTCGAGCACGCGCCCCGCTTCCTCGAGCCGCGTCTCGGGCAAGAGCACGCCGAACTCCTCGCCGCCGTAACGCCCGACGTGATCTTGGCGCCGCACCACGCGTTGCATGACGCCGGCAGCGAGCCTCAGCGCCTCGTCGCCCACGGCGTGGCCGTAGCGATCGTTGACGGCCTTGAAGTGATCGAGATCGAGCATGGCGACCGCCAGCGGGCGCCGGTAGCGCTCCGAGCGCGCTTGCTCCTGCTCGGCGACCTCGAAGAAGCGGCGCCGGTTCAGCGTGCCCGTGAGCTCGTCGGTCATGGCCAGGACCTTGAGCTCCGCGGTGCGCTCCTCCACCAGGCGCTCGAGCCTGCGTCGATCTTCTTCGGCGCGCCGCTGAGAGGCGGTCACGAACTCGCCTAGCTCGAGGATGGTGTTGTTGACGAGGAAGGCGAGCACGTCGCTCGGGTCTCCCGAGAAGTCGCGCGGCACCTGCACCGAGAAATCTCCGGTCGCGACGCGGGTGAGGGCAGACGAGAGCTGCTCGACGGTGCGCGTCAGGTGTTGCTCCTGCTCGCGCGAGCGCTGGATGATGCGCTCGAGCTCCTCGGCGATGGCGTTGACGAAGAACGCCGCCGTATCTTCACTGTCGCGGGTGAGCGCGCGCGGGACGCGGTACGAGAAGTCGCCCTGACAGAGTCGGAGCAGGCCCTCGACCAGGGCGGGCGGGAGCTCGTGGGTGCTCATTTCGGCGCCAACCGTTCACGGATCCAACGCGTCGCGTCGGTCAGCGTTCCGAACATGCGGGTGGGGAGCTTGGGCGGGCTCAGGCCGATGAACAGCGAGCCCACCGCGCGACCGAACGGCGTGCCGCCGACCAGCGCGAAGCACTCCTGAAAGGTGGGATCGGGCGCCTCGCGATAGACGGCGCGCGCCCCGGAGTTCTGCTCGATCACGCGGTCCATGAACACGACGATCCCCGCGCGGGTCCCCGTCGAGCGCAGGTAGGCGAGCTGGACCTCGATGCTCTCCTTCGCGGTGCGGGCGTCGTCGATGGCGCCTTCGAACGGCACGACGGCCAGGATGCGTGGCTCGATTTCGTAAAAGTCGGCGTTCGAGGAGACCCCGATCTTGGTCCAGCCGCTGACGTCGATGCTCATGCGACGGCCTCCTTCACGCGGGGCCCCCTTGCCGCGGAGAGAGGCCGAACCAGTCGATGCCGTCGTCGATGCTTTGAACCAGCTTGGCCGGGAATTTCGGGCGCGAGAGCCCCAGGAAGAAGCTGCCGATCGCGCGCGCGAGCGGGCTCTTCACGACGAGCGCGCTGCCCCGAAAGAGGTGCGGATCGAGCGCCGAATAGATCCTCCTCGCTGCGGAGTCTTGTGAGTGCAAGGACGACAGGTTGACGACCAGACCCACGCGCCGGCCGAGGCTCTGCGCGAACCGCACCTGGAACGCCACGTTTTCGCGCGCCGAGCGCTCGTCGTCCTTCAGCCCGAGGTCGGGGAGCACGATCAGGACGTCGTCACCGGCCTGGTAGTACGCCGTGTTGCTCGATCGCCCTACCTTGATCCAGGCGGGGTGGAGTGACGCGCGCTCGACCATGCTCGGAATCGAGAAGAGTAACAGAGGAAACGGAGCCTTCCAGAGCGCGGCTCCGAAAATTCTTCTCGAGGTGAGAACGTCGCTTTATCACCCTGAGCAGTTATCGGCTGCCGCCGCTACCGGACGCAACGCACGTTGGCCGTCGGGAAGTAGTTCCAAGCCCCGCTTTCG
>JAEZYO010000834.1 GCA_023419055.1 Pseudomonadota bacterium
TGCAGCATCCCCGGGGGTGAACCCAGCCAGGGCGACATTTGTACGAAGGACTGCCTGAACTCCACGTGCGCCAGCGATCGCGGGCGGCGTGTGTGCACTTGCGAGGGCGGCACCTTCGTGCAGTGCGCGTGCCTGCCACCCGACGAGTGGCCCTACGACGAGGTGCCCGCCGCGCCGTACTGCGATCGGCTCACCGGAGAGCCGAAGTACCTCATCGGCGATCGCTGCACCCTGGGCGAACAGTGCCTCAGCAGCACCGCCCCCGGGCAGAGCTGCGTCTGCGCCACCACCGCGACGAGCTCGGTACCCGCCTGGCAGTGCGGGCTCGCCGCCAATCAGGGTGTCCCCTCCGGCGCGCCCGAGTGCGAGAGCCTGGGCTCGGGCCTGCAGGCGGTGCTGAAGAACAAGCCTTGCACCACCGAGTGGCAGCTGTGCATCGCTCGCGACTACAACCCGGAAGGGACGTCTCCTCGCGGTTGTGGCTGCTTCATGAAGGACGGCTCGCTCGAGTGGTACTGCGGCTCCACCAACCGCTGGTGGCGAGCGGAGTAGCCGGCCGAGCACCGAAATCGACGATGTACCAAGGACCCATGTTCCAGCGTCTCTTGCGAGCGTTCAGCGCTTCGCTCCTGCTCGTCGCTTGCGGCGCCGCCGAAAAGCCGATCGAGTATCACAACCGCCACCCGAACCCGTCGCCGCTCGTGAAGTGGCCCAAGGCGCGGGGCGAGGTGGAGGTCGACGCCACGATCCGCGTGCTCGGCAGCCAGACCTTCGACGGGAAGATGCAGCGCTTCTACGGCGTCGACGACATGGGCACGAGCAGCCAGGAAGAAAGTCAGGATCCGATGTTCCGCCTCTCCGACGGGGCGACGCTCGAGAACGTGATCCTCGGGGATCCGGCGGCTGACGGCATCCACTGCTACGGCTCCTGCACCCTCAAGAACGTGTGGTGGGAGCGCGTCGGTGAAGACGCGGCCACCTTCCGCGGGCAGCAGCCGGACGACGTGATGCTGATCGACGGCGGCGGCGCGAGCGGCGCGATGGACAAGGTGTTCCAGAACAACGGCGTCGGCACCATGATCATCAAGAACTTCTACGTCGAGCACTTCGGCAAGCTCTACCGCTCCTGCGGCAACTGCAGCCGTCAGGCGGCGCGTACGGTCGTGGTCGAGAACGTGACCGCCCTCATCGGACCGAAGTCGTCGTGCCTCGTCGGCCTCAACGAAAACTACGGGGACAGGGCGATCTTCCGCGGCATGAACCGCTTCTTCACCGAGGCGAAGCCCAAGTTCCCGATCTGCCAGCGCTTCATGGGGAACGCGCGCGGTCTCGAGCCGAAGAAGACGACGACCGGCCCCGACGCGAACTGCGTTTACGACGACGGCAACGTACAGATTCGCTAGTCGAGCGGACCTCGGAGGCAACATGCCAGCGCTGAATCGAACATTCTTGTCGGAGGGGGCCCCCCGGGCAGAGATCACGCGCGCGCGAGTGGGCAAGCCCGTGCGCGTGCTCCAGATCGGCGACGGCAACTTCTTGCGCGGGTTCGCCGACGCGATGATCGACACCGCGAACGGCGCCGGATTGCTGAACGCCTCGATCAGCGTCGTGCAGCCACTTTCCCGCGGAATCGCTCGCGAGCTCCGCGATCAGGACTGTCTCTTCACCGTGCTCCTGCGCGGCATCGAGCGAGGCGCCCCCACCGAGTCGAAGCGCATCGTCAGCGCCGTGGACGAGGCGTTCGACCCTTACACCGAGTGGCAGAGCGTGCTCGCTCGAGCGGCCGACCCCGCGCTCAGGTTCGTGATCTCGAACACGACGGAGGCGGGCATCGCGCGTTACGAAGAGCCCTTCGTCGCCGGGCAAGCGCCGGCGAGCTTCCCGGCCAAAGTGACCGCGCTGCTCAAGGCTCGCTTCGAGGCGCTCGGGGGACGCAAGGGAAACGGGCTCGTCTTTCTCCCCTGCGAGCTCATCGAACGAAACGGCGAGGCGCTGCGGAGCATCGTCCTCGAGCACGCGGAGGCCTGGCAGCTCCCGGTCGAGTTCATGCAGTGGGTGCGTGACGAGAACGGGTTCTCGAACACGCTCGTGGATCGCATCGTGCCGGGCTACCCCGCGAGCGAAGCCGAGGCTCTGTTCGATCGGCTGGGCTACCGCGACCCGCTGTTGGTCTCGGCGGAGCCGTTTCACCTCTGGGTGATCGAGGGACCAGCGGAGCTCGCGCGCGAGCTGCCGCTCGCCCAGGCCGGCCTGAACGTGATCTTCACCTCGAACCTGGCTCCGTACCGCACGCGCAAGGTTCGCGTCCTGAACGGCGCGCACACGGCGACCGCGCTCGCGAGCTACCTCGCCGGCCTTCGCACCGTGCGCGAGATGACCGAAGATCCGCTAGTTTCGCGCTTTTTGCGCCAAGTGGTCTTCGATGAAATAGTCCCGTTCGTCCCGCTGCCGGACGCCGAACGGCGCGCCTACGCAGAGACCATCCTCGAGCGTTTCGCGAACCCTTTCATCCGACACGAGCTCATCTCGATCTCGCTGAACTCGATTTCCAAGTGGCAAGTTCGCGTCCTACCGACGCTCGAGGACTACGTCGACGATCGAGGTCGACCCGCGCCAGGGCTTGCGTTCTCGCTTGCGGCGCTCATCCGCTTTTACCGCGGCTCTTTCACCTCGGAGAACGACTTCGTCGGTGAAGGCGGGAGCCCGTATCCGATCCGCGACGATCGCGAGCTCCTCGCCTTCATGGCCGAGGCCTGGCGTGCCGTGAAACAGCCGAGCGACCTCGACGCTCTGACGCGCAGGTTGCTCTCCGAGCCCCGCCTCTGGGGGAAGAGTCTGGAGTGCGTTCCAGGCCTCTCGGACCTCGTGAGCGCGTCGCTCCGCCGCATCGAGCAGGATGGGATCAGAGCAGCGCTGTCGAACGTGCTTTCGTAGGCTCCTCAGGCGCGGATCAGCCCCAGGCGTCGCTCCGCGCGGATCGGGTAACCCGGGAAGATCCGCGTCATGTCTCGCACGCCGAGCTGTCGCTCGCAAAGCTCGGCCAACACGTCGCGGTAGTCCGTCGTCACCGGTAAATCGCGACGTTCATGGAGGTGCGCCGGCGCGAGCCCGTCGAACGCGCCGTAGATCCTGCCGCCGTTCACCTTGCCTCCGAGCACCAGCATGGCGCTGCCGTGGCCGTGATCGGTGCCGCCCGAGCCGTTCTGGCGCACCGTGCGCCCGAACTCGCTCATCACCAGGACGACCACGTCGCCGAAGCGTGATCCGAGGTCGGCGCGGAGCGCCGCGAGCGAGCTTCCGAGCAGCTCGAAGTTCTTGGCGAGCTCGCCCTGCTCGCCGTTCCCCTGGTTACGGTGAGTATCCCACCCGCCGAGGTCGACCCACGCCGCTCGCAAACCGACCCTGGCCTTGATGAGCGCCCCGATCTCGCGGAAAGCTCGGCCGCGTTTCGGATAACGAGCGCCGTTCTCCGCTGTCCCATGCCGCTCGACGAGTGGCTTCAAGCGCCGTGAGACCTCGAGCGCGCGGCGTCCGGAGACGAGCGCCGGCTCGCGACCTTCGGCGTAGAGATCGTCGAAGCCTTGCAGCAACGGCCCCTTTGCGGCGACGTGAAAGTCGCCGAGGCTCCGCACCGAGATGGCGGGAGCGAAGCCACGAAGCGCGAGCGGCGCCTTGTCCGAGAGAGAGAGCGCGGGCAACGTCCCGAGCTCGCCGGGTAAGAGGCTCGAGAGCGCGCGGCCGAGCCAGCCTACCTGGCGCGCGCTCGACGCGCCGAGGACGCCGGTTTCCATGTGGTCCTGCGCCGCGAAATGCGAGCGCGTGGGGTGCGGAGAGCCCGCGTTCGCCACGATCGCGAGCTCCTTCGCGCTGAAGGCGGCTAGGAGCGGCGCGAGGCGCGGGTGAAGCCCGAAGCGGCCGTCGAGATCGAGCGCGCCCCCTGCTTCCCCAGGGCGCGCCACGGCGATCCTCGGGCGATAGCGGTAGTAGTTCGGGTCGGAGTGGGGCACGAGCAAGCTCAGGCCGTCCATCGCTCCGCGCAGGAACACGCCGATGAACGTCGGCGGGGGCGCCGGCCGTGCCTCTTCGGCGACGGCGCGATCCAGGGCGAACCAAGAGAGGCCCCCTGCGAGCAGCGCTCGTCGAGACACGGAGCGCGTCACTGGCGTTGAAACTCCGGGCTCGCGAGCAACAGGGCGAAGCAGATCCGCCGGCGTTCCTCGGGGTTCGTCTCGTGGTCGAGCGCGGTGCGCACGGCCTCGAGCGTGCGCTCGCTCGCCCGCCCACCGAGGAGCAGCGCGCTCACGCGCTCGATGAGCTCTTCCTTGGAGCTCGAGAGCGGCGCCAGCGGCTCGAGGTCGAACTTCAAGCCTCGGTAGCTCCCCGAGGCGACGGCGATGGCGAAGTTCATCCGCGCGAGCATCCCGCCGCTGCTCGCCCACTCGGGCGCGGCTTCCGGGTAGCCCGCCGGCACGCGCTCGCCCAGGACGGGCTCTCCGAGTCCGGCGAGACCGCGAGCGAGCGCGCGACTCCCGTCGGGCACGGCGCCCAGGGCTCGTGCCGTCGTCGTCACGAGCTCCACCGGTGTCTTCAGTTTGGTGCCGCGCACCTCCGGAGCCCAGAACGACGGCTCGGCGACGATCGCGCGAATCAGGGCCTTGATCTCGCCTCCGGAGGCGATGAACGCCCGCGCTCCCGCGTCGACGCATGGCGCGGGCGGGTCGTCCGCGACGAGTCGCGCGCACAGCTTGCTCGCGACGTGGCGAGCGGTCGACGGGTGTCCGACCAAAAGCTCGACCAGACGAGGCAGCTCCTCGGCTCCGCCTCCCGCCGCGAACACCTCTCCGAGGACCACCTTCTCCGCGGAGTCGTGGCGCTTCGGCTGAAAGACGTACTCGAGCCGCCCGCGGGACAGGCGAGTGACCCCGTGCCCGGTCAGGATGCGGGCCACCGCGACGACGTCCGCCTGGGTGTATCCACCGTCGACGCCGAGCGTGTGGAGCTCGAGCAGCTCTCGCGCGTAATTCTCGTTGAGGCCACGCTTGCCGCGTTTCGCTCGCTTCCCCTTCGAGGCGACCACGCTCTCCGCGTTGTCGAGATAAACGAGCATCGCGGGATGGCGTGCGGTCGCGAGCACGAGGTCCGAGAAGCGGCCGAGGGCGTGCGGACGGATCGCTCGCTCGACGTAGTCACCGGCGAAGAGCCTCACAAAGCCCTTCTTGAAGTAGACATTGAAGTGATTGGTCCAGAAGTCGACCATCACCTCCTCCACCTGGCGCTCGCTCACGATGTGACGCGTCAGCTCGACGCTCGCGAGCAAAGCCTCGTGCTCCCGGTAGAAAGGCTTGAGCTCCTTCCCGAGCTGCCTCGAGGAGCGCACCTCTTCCTCCCAACCCTCGCCGAGCCAGCCTTCGACGAGCTCGGCCGGCGGGGCGAGGGCGTCGCGATACGGGCTGATGAGCGGATCCAGCAGCGGAGTCTCCGCGGGCCCCGCCAATTGTGCGTCGAGCCAGCGCTCCGCTCCGAGCTTGCTCACTCGCTCGAGCTCCCCCGGGCGAGCCCCGAAGGCGAGGCGGTTCATCAGATGGCGCGCGTCCGAAAGGGCGTCCTCGGCGCTCGGCGGCTCGGACGTCTTTGCGGGAGAGACTGCGACGGCCGCGGCGGGTGCCCCCGGTGGGGACGCCCCGGCTTCTAGCGGCCTCGCGGGTGTGGCGCAGGAGCCCAGCAGACCGAGGGCCAAGGCTAGTGAGGGGCCGAGACGGAGCTCCATCGCGCCCGGAAAGGATGCCGCTCGCGCCGGCTGAATGCAAAGGCCGGGCGGAGCGCCGCTCAACGCGGCGGCGCGGCTTCGATTTCCTCGGGGAGCTCGGGGTCGCGCGTGTCGCTGCGTGTCGCCTGATCGCCCACCAAGACCAAGCGGCGCGCGGCGCGGCAGCGCTTCGCGCTCAGGTCCACCCCGACCGCGTCGAACCCAACCGCGTTTGCCACGGCGAGGACCGTCCCCTGGCCGCAGAACGGGTCCACGACGGTCCGCGTCGCGGTTTCGTGCTTCAGGAAAGAGCACGCCAGACGACAAGCCTCCACGCCCATCGCACGGCTCCACGGCATGTGGCCGCTCTCCGGCAAGACGTCGGGCCCCGGCCGCTTCACCGCGTCGCTCACCACACTCGCAAAGCAGAGCAGGTGTGAGTACGTGGCGCGCCCGTGGCTGATCGTGCCGGCGGGCTTCCGGCAAACGATCTTGTGCCAAAGTAGGAGCTTGCCCTCTTCCTCGGCGGCCCGCTGCACGAGGTAGCCCTTGTCGATCCACACGCCTTCGTGGCGGATGTCGCTCTGGAAGAAGATCGCGACTCCGCTCTCGGGCACCCAGCGGAGAACGGTGCGCGCCGCCTCCACGAACCACGCCTTCCACCCGTCGAATCCGAGCGCCGGAACCTCCGAGACGTCCGGCAACGAGGTCACGACGCTCGTTTCGGGCGCCGCCTCACGACTCGCGAGCCAGCTCAACGCTTCCGCCTGAAACACCTCGCGAGCGGGACCTTGCATCGAAACTTCGCGGGAAAACCTACTTTGCCCCGGGGCTCCGTGCTAGGCCGTCGCGCGTGATTCGTCTGGATTCGGTGTCGAAACGCTATGGCTCGCAGGTGCTGTTCGTCGACGGCTCTTTTGCGGTCTTTCGCGGTGAAAAGGTGGGACTCGTCGGGCCGAACGGCTCGGGCAAGAGCACGATCTTCCGCCTCGTCGTGAAGCAGGAGGCGCCCGACGCGGGCGTCGTCGCCGTCGATCGCGGCACGGTCATCGGCTACTTCAGCCAGGACGTCGGCGACATGAAGGGGCAGAGCGTGGTTTCGGCGACGCTCGACGGCGCGGGCCCCGTCTCCGAAGCGGCCGCCCGCCTCCGCGACATCGAGCAGAAGCTCTCCGATCCCGCCTTCGCCGACGACATGGACAAGCTGCTCGAGGCGTTCGGTGAGGCGCAGTCGCGCTTCGAGGAGCTCGGTGGTTACGCGCTCGACGCGCGCGCCCGCGAGATCCTCGCCGGGCTCGGCTTTTCCCAGGAGGTGATGGACGGCGACGTCGGGCAGCTCTCGGGCGGTTGGAAGATGCGCGTGGCCCTCGCCCGCATCCTGCTCATGAAGCCGGACGCCATGCTGCTCGACGAGCCGACGAACCACCTCGACCTCGAGTCGATCATCTGGCTCGAGAAGTTCTTGAAGGCGTACGACGGCGCCCTGATCATGACCTCTCACGATCGCGAGTTCATGAACCGCATCGTCGGGAAGATCGTGGAAATCGACGCGGGAGAGCTCAGCGTCTTTTCGGGCAACTACGAGTTTTACGTCAAGCAGCGCGCCGTCCTCGACGCCCAGGCGGAGAGCGAGTTCGAGCGCCAGCAGGCCATGCTCGCGAAGGAAGAGGCGTTCATCGCGCGCTTCAAGGCCAGAGCCAGCCACGCGGCGCAGGTGCAGTCGCGCGTGAAGAAGCTCGACAAGATCGAGCGGCTGGAGCCGCCCAAGCGCAGGAAGAAGCAGAGCTTCGACTTCCCCGAGCCGCCGCGCTCCGGAGACGACGTCGCTCGCCTCGGCGCGGTGAAGAAGGCCTACGGTTCGCGCGTCATCTACGGCGGGCTCGACCTCTTGATTCGTCGCCGCGAGCGCTGGTGCGTGATGGGCGTGAACGGCGCCGGAAAATCCACGCTCCTGAAGCTCATCGCGGGCGCGACCCAGCCGGACCAGGGCGACGTCGTGGTCGGCGCGAGCGTGAAGCTCGGCTACTTCGCGCAGCACGCGATGGAGCTCCTCGACGAGACCAAGACCGTGTGGGACATGCTGGTCGGCAAGTTCCCGAACGCCTCCGTCGGCTCGTTGAAGACGCTGGCCGGCGTCTTCGGCTTCTCCGGTCCGGACGTCGACAAGCCGTGCAAGGTGCTCTCCGGCGGCGAGAAGGCGCGCGTGGTTCTGGCGCTCATGCTCTACGATCCGCCGAATTTTCTGGTGCTCGACGAGCCCACCAACCACCTCGACATGGACACCAAGGAAATGCTGGTGGAGGCGCTCCGCGACTACGAGGGCACGCTGCTCTTCGTCTCGCACGATCGCCACTTCTTGCGCGAGCTCTCGAACCGCGTGCTCGAGGTCGGGACCGACGGGGTCCGGACCTTCGGCGGCGGCTACGTCGAGTACGTCGCGCAGACCGGGTACGAAGCGCCCGGCGTGCACGCCTGAGCGGCGCTTCAGTCGGCGCAGGGCGCGAGCTGCGACGCGCCCTCTCGCGTCACCGCGTCACCGAGCTCGATGCCCTCGTCGATCACCACGCCGCCGTAAACGTCGGTGACGCGGAACGTGTACGGGCCGGGGCCGAAGCCGTTCTCACCGACGAAGTAGTTGTAGTCCTGCCTCGGGACCGGGCTGAAGGCGCCGTTCAGCTCGACCTCGAGCTTCGCGATCGCGTGCCGGTGATTTCGCACCTGCACGCCGGCCCACCACTGGTTGCTGCCGTCCTTGAAGTGGTAGCGAATCGGTCCCGTCACGCCACAGGCCACGTAGCGCCAGGTGATCGGGACCCTCCCCTGCTCGAGCGGCGCGATGAGCTCGAACGCCTCCGGGCTCAAGTCGAGGTTACCCGCCGGGCACTCGGGGCAAAGGTCGACGATGCGCACGGTGATGTCGCCGTTCGGCCCGCTGACGCGCGCGCACGACCCGCACGCCGCTGAGCCTGCGTAGTCGGGCGCATTCATCGCCGCGACCATCAAATCGTTCGGTGAGGGGTCGAACGAGCACGCGCCGCTCCCGTCGGCGAAGTCGTAGTAGGTCGCCTGCCCCGAGCGCTCGCTCTCTGCCGAGCAAGTACTCGCGTGCGACGGCCCGGGGCGGTCGCCCGAGCCGTCGTCCGAACCGGAGCAGCCGAAGATCGCTGCAACCAGCGAAGCGGGAGCGAGAAAGCGCTTCATCGTCATTTCACGGGCGGGCGAACGACGCACACGCTATCGAGGCAGTCGGTCGCCGCTCGATTGCAGCAGTCGGCAGCCTTCTCGCACGCTTCACCGGCGCCTGCGCAGGCGAGCTTCGTCGGGTCGGTACACACACCGCCGACGCAGAAGCCGGAGCAGCACTCGAACCCGGCCTTGCACTCACCGCCGTCTTCGCCCGGTGGCGGCGTCTCGATGCACGCGGCGAGCGACCAGAAGCCGCGCATGTTCGGCGTGTCTTCCTGGCCCTCGATGTAGAACGCGGGGTGACTCGGGTCGACGTCACCGATCTTTTCGTCGATGGCCGCGACCCACAGCCGGCGCTTGCCGTTGATGACCGGCCCCGTGAGCTGGTTCCCGAAGTCGCGCATACTGGTGAACACCACCCACGAGTAGCCGCCGCGCTTGGCGGGGTTGAAGGTCGGCTCGCGGTTCGTGTAGTGGTCCGCCGCCCGCGGTGGATCGTTGATGCGGTCGAGACGGATGTTCGTGGTGCCCGCGGTATTCGCGATCCAGAGCTCCCCGCCGTCGGGGGCGTCGTCCTCACAGCCGTCGTGGCACCCGGTCGAGTACTCGCCCGTGTGGTACGCGATCCACTTGGAATCGGGCGTGAACGACGGATAGCCGAGCCCCGCGTTGTCGGGCGGGAAGGCGTCCGCCCGCACCACCTCGTGCAGGGTCGGGTCGAACTTGGCCTCGTCCTGATCGAACGTCACGTAAACGATGCGGTTCGACGGATTCGGGATCACGTTGTCGTTGAGATCGCCCCCCGCCTCGACCAGGGCC
>JAEZYO010000837.1 GCA_023419055.1 Pseudomonadota bacterium
CGCCGAACAAGAGAACCCCCAGGACAGCGCAAGTAATCTGCAAACGATGTCGAAAACTTGGCCCATTAGTTTCACGGGAAACAACAGGTTTTCTACAGCCGGACGGCCGTTCAGGACTGGGCGAACGCGCAGGTCGCTGGGCCAATGATTTCGGGCCCCTAGCCGATGATGAAGTTGAGAATCCGTCCCGGAACGTAGACGAACTTCTTCACCGCCTTGCCCTCGATGAACCGGGCCACGTTGGGCTCCTCGAGCCCGGCCGCGCGAGCCTGCTCTTCGGACGCATCCTTCGCGAGCTTCACGCGACCGCGGACCTTGCCGTTCACCTGGACCCCGATCTCGATCTCGTCGTCCTCGCAGAGCGCGGGGTCGAACGTCGGGAAGGGTTGCTCGGCCACGCTGGGGGCCTTTCCGAGGTGCTCCCAGAGCTCTTCGCCCAGGTGCGGGGCAAACGGAGCCAGGCAGAGCACGAGGCGCTCTACGGCCGAGCGAGGGGGCTTGGGGAGGCCTCCCAGGTGGTTGGTGAGGATCATCATCGCGCTCACCGCGGTGTTGAAGCGCATGGACTCGATGTCCTCGCCGACCTTCTTCACGGTGCGGTGGACCAGCTTCTCGGTCTCGAGCGAGGGCGCGGCGTCGTCGAGCTCACGCGTGGCCACGTTGTGGACGCGGTCGAGGAAGCGCCGGACGCCCTGAATACCGCTCGTCTGCCACGGCTTCATCTGCTCGAGCGGCCCCATGAACATCTCGTAGACGCGCAGGCTGTCCGCGCCGAACTCCTCGACCACGCCGTCGGGGTTCACGACGTTGCCGCGCGATTTCGCCATTTTCTCGACGATCACGAAGAGCTCGACCCCGTGCTCGGGGTGGAACGGCTTGCCCTCCTTGAAGCTCACCTGCTCGAAGGGCACGAAGCGCTCCTCCACGACTTCGCCGGTCGTGGCGAGCACCAGCCCGCCCGAGTCGCCGTCGGCCGGGACGACGTCTTTTTGATCGCCGGGGAGCGCCCGCACGAACTTCTTTTCGCCGTCGAGCACCGCGTAGAAGCGGTACGCCGGCCCGAGGATGATGCCCTGGTGCACGAGCTTCTGGAACGGCTCCGGGTGCTTCACCACGCCCACATCGAACAGGACCTTGTGCCAGAAGCGCGCGTAGAGCAGGTGCAAAACCGCGTGCTCGGCACCGCCGACGTAGAGGTCGACGGGCATCCAGTCCTCGTACGCCTTCTCGTCGAAAAGAGCCTGGTCGTTACCCGGGTCGAGGTAGCGCAAGTAGTACCAACACGAGCCCGCCCACTGCGGCATGGTGTTGGTCTCGCGCGCGTACCACGCGCCATCTCGCTGGAAAAACCGCCAATCGAGGGCCTTGGCGAGCGGGCCTTGGGGATCCTGACCGGGCCGATAATCCTCGAGCTCGGGCAGGCGCAGCGGCAGCTCGGACTCATCGACGGCGATCGGGCGCGAGTAGTCGATGGTGTACGGGTCGCCCTTGCGGGGATCGCCCGAGGTCTGGACCGGGAAGTAGATCGGGATCGGCTCGCCCCAGTAGCGCTGGCGCGAGAACACCCAGTCGCGGAGCTTGTAGTTGACGCGCCGCTCACCAATCCCCTGTTTTTCCAGGTGATCGATGATGTTCTTCTTCATCTCCGGCGTGCGCTGCCCGTCGAAGGGTCCGCTCCGGACCGCGACGCCGTCGTCGCTGAAGGGCGCCTCGAGCTTCTCGTGAAGCGTGCCGTCGGGGCTCACCACCTCGACGATGGGCAGCCCGAACTTCGTCGCGAACTCGAAGTCGCGCTCGTCGTGCGCGGGTACGGCCATGATGGCGCCGGTGCCGTACGAGCCGAGCACGTAGTCCGCCGTGAAGATCGGGATCTTCGCGCCGTTCAGCGGATTTTCCGCGAAAGCGCCGGTGGCGACGCCCGTCTTGTCCTTGTTGAGCGCCGTCCGCTCCATGTCGCTCTTGCGCTTGGCGGCCTCGGCGTAGGCCTCGACCTCGGCGCGGCGCTCCGGCGCGGCGATGGCGAGCGTCAGCGGGTGATCGGGCGCGATCACCATGTACGTCGCGCCGTACAGCGTGTCCGGGCGCGTGGTGAACACGCGGAGCTTCTCGGAGCGGCCGACCAGGGGGAAATCGACCTCCGCGCCTTCACTGCGGCCGATCCAATCGCGCTGCTTTTGGCGGGTTTCGGGCCAATCGAGCCCCTCGAGCTCGGCCGCGAGCTTGTCGGCGTACGCCGTGATCCGGAGCTGCCACTGGCGGAGAGGCTGGCGGATGACCGGGTAGTTGCCGCGCTCGCTGCGGCCGTCGATGACCTCTTCGTTCGCGAGCACCGTGCCGAGCTCCGGACACCAGTTGACCGGGATTTCCGCCTGGAACGCCAGCCCGCGCTCGAAGAGCTTGAGGAAGATCCACTGCGTCCAACGGAAGTATTTGGGGTCGGTGGTGTCGACCTCGCGCGACCAATCGTAGGCAAAACCCAGGGATTTGAGCTGGCGGCGGAAGGTCGTGATGTTCTTCTGCGTGGTCTCGCGCGGGTGCGTCCCGGTCGCGATCGCGTGCTGCTCGGCGGGCAAACCGAAGGCGTCCCAGCCCATCGGGTGCAGCACGTCGAAGCCCTGCGCCCGCTTCGAACGGGCCACCACGTCGCCCATGACGTAATTGCGGGCGTGGCCCATGTGGATGTTCCCCGACGGGTACGGGAACATCTCCAGCACGTA
>JAEZYO010000871.1 GCA_023419055.1 Pseudomonadota bacterium
GCGCTCGCTCGATGTCGCGCGACCGCCAATCGATGAGAACGGCACGCGAAGGGAGCAGCCCCGAGCCTCCGCAATCCGGGCAGTCGACGGAGCCGAAGTCACCGGGGTGTTCCCCAGTACCCCAGCAGCTCACGCACTTGCGGTCGTTCTCGGCAACGGTGGCGGGCTTCGTGTCCGTCATGTTTCTCATCGCTACGCCCCCCGCGCGGCGAGGGCAAGGTCCCACCGGGCCTGAGCGTCCGAGCAGCATCAGGGCAGCCTCTCGCCGCGGGCAGCCCCGTAGAGCTCGTACCACTCCTCCCGGCTGAGCTCGACGTCGTCCGCCCGGGCCGCGCCCCGAATGCGGTCGGGCTTGGCGCTGCCCAGTACCGGCTGCAAGCCCGCCGGGTGTCGCAGCAGCCAGGCGATCGGGATGGCTTCCGGGGCGACCCCCTTCTCGGCGGCGAGACGCTGAACCACCCGGGCGAGGCCCCGCGCTCGATCGTCCGCTTCTCCACCGAGCGCGCGTCCTCTACCGAGCGGGCTCCACGCCTGGACGGTCACGCCGTGCAGTCGACAATAGTCGAGGAGCCCGTCGACTCCCGTCGAGGGGCGGCCCTGGTTCGCCGCAATCCCCGCGTCGATGAGCTCGGTGTGCGCGAGCGAGAGCTCGAGCTGATTGGTCACCAGAGGCCGGGTGAGCGCGCGAGCGAGGAGCTTCATCTGCGCGGCAGTGTGATTGCTCACGCCGAAGTGCTTCACCTTGCCGCTCGTGAAGAGCACGTCGAAGGCGCGAGCCACTTCCTCGGGTTCGGCGAGCGCGTCGGGGCGATGCAGGAGGTAGACGTCGAGGTGATCGGTGCCCAGGCGCCGCAAGCTCTGCTCGGCCGAGCTGACGATGTGCTCGTAGCTGAAGTCGAAGCGGTGAGGCGCTGCGCCGTCCGCGACGCGGATCCCGCACTTGCTCTGGATGAAGATGTCCTCGCGACGGACGCCGAGCTCCGCGATCGCGCGGCCGAACACGATTTCGGAGCTCCCGCGGCGGTAAATGTCCGCGTGGTCGAAGAAGTTGATGCCGCCCTCGAGCGCCGCTTCGAGCGCCGCTTTCGCTTTCGCCACGGCTTCGCCGGCGGACGCGCCGCCCCCACCGTCGCCGAGCGGGAGGCAGCCGTAAGCGACGCGCGAGACGCGCAGCGCTCGTTCGCCAGGCCCGAGGTTCAGTGTCCGCATCGCGCTCGAGTATGAGCGGCCCGCGCCCGTGCGACCAGCGTGCGCGCCGTGATCGCTCTCCGGGCCTTCACAAGAGGTGGCGCGCCTTGACCTCGAGGTAGCGCGTGATGACCTCGCCCGTCACGTGCGCGCCGCTCGCTTCGAGCACGATCGCGCCGGCTCGCTTCATCGAGCCGACTACGGACTCGCGCCAGCGCAAGAGCTCGGCCGCTGCGCCCTTGTCGTACAGATCGCGGGGGCTCCGGTCAGGCTCCGCGAGCACGGCCTCGATGTCGCGGTCGCGGAACATCACGACCAGCGGCAAGTGCCGGCGCCCGAGCGACTTCAGGCGGCGCACCAGGAGGTCTGCCACGCTGTCGTCGAGCACGTGCGAGAACAAGACCACGAGCGAGCGGGTTCGGACGCGGCGAACCAGGTACTCGAAGGCGGCGTCGTAGTCGGGTTCGACCAGGCGCGGGTGGAGCCCGTAGGTGGCGTGAATCAAGGCGCGCGTCGCCGCGGCGCCGCCCGTCGGGGGCATGAACACGCGCACCGAGTCGTCGAAGCCGAGCACGCCGACGCGATCGCCGCCCCGCGTCGCGACGTGCGACAACATGAGCGCTGCATTCAAGGCGTGATCGAAGCGTGGTAGCCCGGCGTCGATGCCGGTCATCATGCGCCCGCCCTCGAGCAAGAACATGAGGTTCTGGTTGCTCTCGAGCTGGTACTCGCGGCTCGTGAGCTTGTCCCGGCGCGCAGTGGCCTTCCAGTCGATGGCTCGGAAGCCGTCGTCCGGCACGTAGTCCCGCAGGCGCGCGAACTCGGTTTGCCCGCCGCGGCGCCGCGAGGCGCGCACCAGCGAGAGCTCGCGGTTCTCGCGGGCGAGCGCGTCGAACTGACGAATCTGCTGCAGATCCGGGTAGACGCGGATGCGCTGCTCGGCCGGCAGCCTGATCTGGCGGACCCAGAGCCCGAGCAAGGACTCGTAGCGCACGTGGTGGTCGCCGAGCGTGTAGGTGCCGCGCACGCCGGGGACGATCTGGTAGGTGAGGCGAGCGCTGGCGCGCGGCGCCAGGCGGAGCGACGAAGGGAGGCCCTCGGCGACGGCACCCTCGAAGAGGTCGTCGGTGAGCTCGAGCTCGAGGGGCCGGCGGGCGAGCGAGCGAACCGAGAGCGTGACGGCGTTGCGCCGCCCGTTCGAGAAGACGTCGGCGGTGCGGCGCTCGACCGCGACGCGCGGCCGAAGCGAGAGGAGCGCGTCGAGCAGGGCGAGCGCGAGCAAGAAGAGATCGAAGCCGACCGCGTACGTGACGAAGCGCGGCTCGAGGATCCCGAGCAGGCCGAGCCCGAGCGGGAACAGCAAGAGCAGGAGCAGGGTGCGCGACGGCAGGAGCGGCATGCGGCGGCGAGGTCCTTCAGCTGACGTTCTTCGGAACCGGCGCGTCTCGCAGCACGGCGTCGACCACGACGTCGGTGGTCACGCCCTCGAGCTCGGCCTCCGGCTGCAACAGCAGGCGATGCCGGAGCGCCGCGCCGGAGAGCAGCTTCACGTCGTCCGGGATCACGAAGTCGCGGCCCTCCCAGAGCGCGCGGGCGCGCGCCGCGTTCATGATGCCCACGGCGGCTCTGGGAGACGCCCCGAGGCTCACGGCGGGGTGGTTTCGGGTGCGGCCCACCACGTCGACGATGTAAGCGACCACGTCGTCGGTGACTCGAACCTGGCGCACGGCGTTCTGGAGCGCGAGGAGCTCGCCCTCGTTCGTCACGGGATCGAGCCCGCTCAGATCTTCGGCGTCGAAGCCGGCGAGCACGCGCTTCAAGATCTCGACCTCGGCGCGCGCACCCGGGTGCTTGACGTCGAGCTTGAACAAGAAGCGGTCGAGCTGGGCCTCGGGCAGCGGGTAGGTGCCCTGGGATTCGACCGGGTTCTGCGTCGCGATCACGATGTAAGGCTCCGGTAGCTTTCGCGTCGTCCCGTCCACCGTGACGCTGCGCTCCTGCATCGCCTCGAGCAGCGCTGACTGCGTCTTGGCGGGCGCGCGGTTGACCTCGTCGGCGAGGAGCAGCTGAGTGAAGGCGGGCCCCGGGACGAAGCGGAACGCACCCTCGCGGGTGTCGTAGACGTTGCCTCCGATGACGTCGCTCGGCATCAGATCCGGCGTGAACTGGATGCGGCGGAACCCGAGCCCGAGCACGTGGGAGAGGGCGCGCACGAGCAGCGTCTTGCCGAGACCGGGGACGCCTTCGACGAGGACGTGCCCGCGCGCGAGGAGCGCGATCAGCACGTGCTCCACGACGGCGTCTTGTCCGACGAGGACCTTGCTCACCGCCTGGTGAACGTGTTGCAGCTTGTTGCCGATGGTTTCGAGGTTCACGAACGCGCTCCCATTTTCATGACAAGGCTCTCGATTTGCCGGACCTTCTGCAGATCGTCCGGGGAGTTCTGATCAGGCGAGCTCTCCGCGATCCTGACTTCGGCCACGAGCTCCGCCGCGCTGCCCTCGTGGATCCCGCTGCGCAGCGACAGCACCGAGGCGGTCTCGGCGACGTTCCCGCGCCTGCCCCCGAGGGCCCGCCGGCTGGCTCGCTCGAGCAGCCACCCGCCGTACTCGGCGAGGACCTGGCGCGTCGCGCGAGCCCGCTCGTAGCAGGCGCCGAGCACTCGCACGTGCTCGACGAAGCGGCGAGTCGAGGTCTCGATCGGGTCGCGCCGCTTCCCGAAAGCGGCGCCGTAGCGCCACGCGAAGAACGCGCCGAGGAGAAGCAGCTGCAACACCGACGGCAGCAAGCCCGAGCGCTTCAGCGAGGAGACCGGCGAGGTCGCCGCGGCGCCGGTGAAGTCGCCCACGAACTCGGTCGTGACCGACCCGTCGGCGTTCAGCTGGTCGTCGACGAAGAGCGCGTTGTCGGCGGCCGTGAGGGACGCGTTCTGAAGGAAGGAGGCCTCCGCGACCACCGAGACGGTGCCGTCCCCGTAATCGCTGTCGACCCAATACGGCCGCTCGTCGCAGACGATCCGGATCTTCTGGCCGTAGACTTCCTCCGGGTCGATAGCGAGTCGAGCCTGACCGAGGGCGCGAATGGCTCGCGGGGAGTCTTGTAGAGCGGGGCCGCAGCTGGCCGGCTGAGTCTCGATGCCGGTCCTCTCGACGAAGAGCTCGTCCTCGACTCCGGCCGCGATCAGGTGCCCGCCGCGCGCCACCCACTGCAGGATAGCGGCCCAGGCTTCTGGCTCGAGCGGGTCGACGACGACGACGCGCTCCACGCTGTCGTCCAGCTGGTCGAGCGGCGCGTAGCGGTTCTTCACCTGCGAGCCCGAAGCCGCGAGCAGCGTGCGCAGGAGATAGTAGCCCTCGGGTCCCTTGTCGGGGGAGCGCTGCGCTTGCGGGCCGCCGCTGCAGCCGAGGGTGAGGAGCGCGAGCGCGAGCACCGCGGTCGACGCGAGCAGCCGCTTCACGCTGAGCTTGACCGGTGCGTAGGCGTTCTCGAAGGTTTGGCGAGTGGCCTCGCGGCCTCCGAACTCGACCCGCTCGAGCTCGCGGCTCACCCCGCGGAAGACTCGCGCGAGCTCGGGCTCGGTCGAAATGGCGCGCAAGACGTCGCCGTTCGATTGGCTCGACTCGAGCTCGATCAGGCCCCGCCCGCGGAACGCGTGCATCAACGCCGAGTAGGCGGCGCGGAGCGCGGCAGCGTAGCGGCCGTCGGCGGCGGCCTGCTCGGCGAGCAAGAGCCAGCGCTCGGGATCCGAGATGCGCGGGGCGGCGGCCGCGGGTGCCTCGACTTCGGCGGTCCCCGCGGACAGAGCGGCCTCCTCTGGCAGGTGCCCGTCACGACGGGTCGAGCTCACGGCTCGGACGATCTGCGCGATGACGAACGCCGCGAGCGCCGCCACGAGGCCCCAGAAGAGCAGGTTCGAGACCGCCCCGAGGCCGGAGTTCGGACGCGGGCTCGACATGGAGCTCCGTGGCTCCATACGGGGTGGAGGCGGGGGCGCGCTCGCGCTGTCGCTCTTCGCGCACGCTTTCGCGAGCCCGGGGCAGCGCGCTGCGACGTGGTCGGCGAGGGGGCAATACTTCCGCACGTCGGAAGGGCGCACCACGACCTCGTCGCAGAACCAGAGCTCGCGCGTGCCCTTCGAGAACGTCTCCTCCACGTTCTTCGAGCTCGACTTCGTCGGGTCGAGAACGGTCGCATCGTCGCCGAACGCGGACGAGGCCGAGAGCGTGACCGCGAGCACGAGGAGCGTCGAACGCGCGCCGAGCTTCATGACAGCCCTCGCGCGAGATCGAGCGACGCGCGCTGGAAGCGCACTTGCACGTCCCACGCTTCGCGGCGTGTGCGCACGTCGATGTAGGCGAGGTAGCGGAGGGCGGCGCAGAAGGGCGTCGCCACGAAGAAGCCGAGCAACGCGAAGTACGAGCCGCCCTCGTCGAGCAAGCTCGGCATGGCGGCGATCTCGAGGAGGTTCTCGACCACGGCGCGCCCGAGCGCGTCCACGACGAGCGCGAAAGCGACGGGCACGAGCGCGAGCGCGAGCCCCGCCTCGAGCGCGATGGTGGTGCGCGTCCCGAGGAAGCGCGAGCTCCGGCTCAGCGCGGCGCCGAGCGGCAAGCGCTCGAGCAGCACGATCTCGTTCAGGAACAAGAGCCGCGGGACGGCGATCACGAGGCCGAGCACGGTGACGGCGCCGAACGACAGCGAGGCCACCCGAACCAAGGTCGCGAAGACGTAGCGGGGGAAGCGCGCCAGGGTATCGCGCGAGACGCTCCTCAGCGTCACCCCGTGCTCGAACATGGCGCGCCCGCCGGCGACGGTGAACGGCGCTTGAACGAGAGAGTTTAGCGCGATGGCGGCGCACCAGACCAGCCACCAGGAGGTCTCCGCCAAGCGCAAGGCGGCGCACGCGGCGAACGCCGGCAAGAGCCAGAGCGCCGCGAGCTTCAGGTACGCGCGCCGCTCGAGGCCCATCACGAAGCGAAAGGACAGATCGACGATCTCGGCGATCGGACGTTCACGAATGGCCACCCGCGCGTGACCGAGGTTCATGCGCCCTTACCTCGCGACGTTCGGCCGCCGAGCAAGAAGAAAGCGACCAGTAAGACGAAGGTGACGGCCGAGGCGGCGTACTTGACCGGCCGCGGAATGGCCGAAGGTGACCAGAAGCCCTCGATCGCCGCCGCGATGAGCAGCATGAACGCGACCCCGACGATCATCGACACGAGCTCCCGCGAATTTCGGCGCAGCGAGCCGAGGCGAGTCAGGCCTCCCGTATCGATGAGCGATTGTCCGAGCCGGAGCCCGGCCGCTCCGGAGAAGACGATGGCAGTGAGCTCGAAGGTGCCGTGCGTGCACACGAAGGTGAGCAGGTTGTCGAGGTGGCCGAGCCGGGCGACGTGCCCGAACACGGCGCCGTTGACGACGCCGTTGTAGACCAGGAAGAACACCGACCCGAGCCCGAAGAGCACTCCCGTGGCGAAGCAACGGAGCGCGATCCCCACGTTGTTGTAGACGTAGAAGCCCGCCATGGCAGTATCGTCGGCCTCGCTGCGGCCGTCGAAGCCCTCCCGGAACGATTCGCCGAATTGTTCGAGCTGGGCCGCTGGTAGCACCCGGGTCGCGAAATCCTCGGAGCCGAGCGCGCCCACGACGCCGACGGCGAACGGCAGCCAGAACAGGCACATCGCGGAGAGCACGAGCCAGCGGTTCTTGCGTACCGCTCGCGGGAAATCGACGAGCACCAGATCGACGAGCGAACGCGAGCTCCGAGCGCTCGCGATGTAGAGCGTGTGGTGCGCGCGAGCGACGAGGTCGTCGAGGTAGCGGATCAGATCGGGCGTGCAGCCGAGCCGTCGCGCGCGCATCAGATCGGCGCAGGCGGCGCGGTAGAGCGAAGCCAGCCGCGAAATGCCGGTCGCGGGACGCGTCCAGGCGGCGCGCTCGGCGGCGACGGCGCGATCGAGCTCGTGCCAGAGCGGCATGCGCTCCTTCACGAAAGTCTCCCTACGCACGCTCGCTGCCTCCTCGAGCGTGCTGGTACGCGACCTCGAGCAGGCGCGTCGGGCTCTTGTAGCGAACACCGTATCGCTTGGAGAGCGCCTCGGCCAAGAGCTCGGCGAGCTCTTCCTCGCGGCTCGGAGCAAGCTCGTTCCTCTTGCGCAAGAAGAGCTCGAGCGAGTCGATGGTCTCGTTCGATAGCTGGAAGTTCGCCGGAAACTTGCGAGCTTCGTTCGCGGTGAGCGGTTTCGCCAGCCTGATCGCGGCGTCGAGCTTGGGCCTCGCCTCGTGGATCACCATGGTCCCTGCAGCGAGATCGCCGATCCTTCGGAAGTTCTGGTCCGCCACCATCGCCAAAAGGCCGAGCGCGTAGCCTACGGGGAGGAAATCGGCGGCGCGCAGCAAGTTCCTGATCAAGCTGTCGTTGAACCGCACCGGTAGGCCGTCCTGGCGCACGACGCGCAGCCCGAACACGCGCTTGCCGAGGCTCGCGCCGCGCCACCAGAGCTCGCTTGCCACGAAGTAGCCCCACTCGATCACGAACATCGCGAACAGCAGGATCCCGACGCGGAAGCCGTCACCGCCGTCGTCGAACGCGCTCGCCAGCCCCGCCGGGATGGCGAGCAAGAGCAGGAGCCCGGCGCGCGCGAGCAGGTCGAGCAGGTACGCGAAGCAGCGGCGGGTCGGTCCGGCGAGCTGAAACTGGAAATGGACGTGCTCCGGGGTCTCGATGGAGACCCGGGTGTCGAGGAGCTCGGCGGCGCGTTCGGTCATGTGGCGGATCAAGCCTTGATCACGCGCGTGCCCGCGATCTGATCACGAATGGTGCGGCGATCGGTGCGGAACACGGAGAGCGCGTCCACCAGGTTGTACAGGTTGCCGATGACCGGGATCGCGCCTCCCAGGCGTCCGACCAGACCGCGCATGAAGACGCCGTAGAAGAAGCCGGGGTTCGAGCCGTCGAGGCGCACGATCTTCGTCTTGACGATCCGCTTGCCGATCGATTGGCCGCTGTTCGAAATCATCACGCACTGGATGAGCGCGATGGCGAGCACCACGAGGCTGCCCAACCCCAGCATGACCCAATCCTTAATCTCGAAGACGTCGGCGGCTTCGCCGAACTGCTCTTCCAGCGAGAGGATCGGGAGGTAAGCGAACACGCCGGGAACCGTGATCACGACGGTGTCGATCAAGTTACCGGTGAAGCGCTGAGCCGGCGTCGCGAGCACCTGGACGTCGGGCGTGGCGCGCCGTTCGTAGTCTTCTCGCGACGTCTCGGCGGGCGCGGCGTAGGGGTTGTAGTCGGGCGAGGTCATGGCTTTGTCGAGAAGTCCTCCGGACCTGTCTCACGTGGCGCGGCGTAGGGGTGGAGCTCGCCCGCTTTCATGTCGCCCTCGGTGGTTGACGGACCACGCGCGTCCCCGCGATGACGTCCCGGAGCGTGCGCCCTTCGGGGCGAAAGACGAGCAAGGCGTCGATCACCAGGTAGGCCTGGCCCGCGAAGGGAATCAGCGCCGGGAGGTAGCCGCACCACGAGCGCAGGACGACGCCGCGGAGAAAGCCCGGCTGCGACCCGTCGAGCAGGACGATCTTGATCCTGGCGGCGCGCTTCCCGATCGACTGCCCGTCGTTCGCGACCAGGACCCATTGTAGCGTCCCGGCCGCGAGCAAGAACGAGCTCAGGATCGCCCATTTCACCGCGTCGGACTTGTCGAGGAGCAGCCCGATGCAGACCAGCGCCGGGACCGACGCGACGACGAGAACGAGCCCGTCCACGAGCAGTCCGCCGAGTCGCTGGACCGGCCTCGCGGGCTCGTCGCCGTGAGCCGCCCGCAGCGGCACGAGATCGGTGGCCGAGGTCTCGGCAGGCGGGGCGTAGGGGTTGAAGGCGGGCTCGCTCACGTCGATTCGTGCCGCCGATCAAACCTGGATCACGCGCGTACCGGCGATCATGTCGCGCAGGGTCCGTCGGTCGTCCTTGAAGATGCAGAGCGTGTCGGCGAGGCCGTAGAGGTTACCGACGATCGGCACGGCGCCCGGGAGGTACCCGACGATGCCGCGCAGGAGGACGCCGTGCACGAACCCGGGCAGCGAGCCGTCGAGGCGGACGATCCTGGTCTTGACCAGTCGCTTGCCGATCGATTGGCCTCGCGTCGAAATCATGAACCACTGCACGCCCGCGATCGCGAGGATGACGAGGCCCATCACACCCAAGAGGAGCGTGCTCTCGGTGGGCTCTCCGTCGGTGTTCTTTTCGAGAGCCGACAGCGGAATCATCGCGAGCACGATGGGGACCACCAGCACGAGGCTGTCGAGCACGTTGCCCGCGAAGCGCTGGCCGAGGGTGGCGAGCACGTAGTGATCCGGGCTCGCCTGCTGGGTGAAATCGTAGGCGGGCGTCTCCGTGGGAGCGGCGTACGGGTTGTAGTTGGGATCGTTCACGTCATTCCTCCTCACGCCGCGCGCGGGCGCGGCTCCTCCGAGTGAAGCGGCGCGACGCCGAGCTCGGCGCTCGAGCGCTCCGCCTTTTCATGCCACCAGCCATGCTTCCCAGAGTCATCGTCGGCCCCGAACCATCCAAACGAATCTCTCAGCGGAGTCACGTGGAGGTCAAGTGAGGGCGAGCCTGGCTCTCGATCAGGCGCCCCCCGGCGTTCCGTGCCGAGATCGAAGGGCTTCACCGCTTGCTGAACCCTTGAGCAGGAAGCGGGCGGAGGGCCGCCCTCGCGCCCCCCCGAGCCGACGAGAAACACGGCGCACGAGGCCCGGCGAGACGAACAAACTTGATTTAGGCAATGAAGTGCCGACAGGGCGCCCCGTGCCGCTTGACGAGGCCGGCCCCGGGAGAGCTCGACGAGCGCCGCGGCTCACGCTCGGATCACGCGCGTCCCGGCGATGCGATCGCGCAGCGTGCGTCGGTCTTTGCGAAAGACGTAGAACGAGTCGACGACCACGTACGCGTAGCCCACGATGGGCACGAGCGCGGGCAGGCACCCCACCCAGGAACGCAAGACGACGCCGTGGTAGAAGCCGGCGCGCGAGCCGTCGACCCGGACGATCTTCGTCCCGAAGGCGCGCTTGCCGATGGTCTGCCCAGAGCTCGCGACCAAGAACCACTGCGCGAGCGCCGGCAGGAACGCCGCTAGCGCGACGAAGATGATGAAGCTCGTCGGGTCCCTGTCGGAGTAAGAGGCTAACGGCCCGAGCGCGACCACGAGCGCGAAGGACGGGAGGACGAAGACCAGCACGTCCACGAAGTGGGCGGCGAAACGCTGGTTGATGCTGGCGAGCCGCTCGGCGCGGGAGAGGGCTTGCTCTCCGACGTCGTGGGCGGGCGTCTCCGCCGGTGCCGCGTAAGGATTGAGCTCACCCCGAGCCATTCCTCCGACTGTCTCAAGCCAGTCGGGGCCTGGTCAACGAGCCCGCCGGCCGCCACCGTGAAAGGAGTGGGGCGCCCGGGCGAGCCCTGGAGGAGCCCCGGCTGAACCCTTGAACAGCCCTTTTGGCACGACTTTCGCCGATCGATGCAAGATCCGACGACAGGCGCTTGCCAGGCCACCGGTCGTTTGCTAGGTAGGCGACCCCTTTGCAGGCTCGGGCCATCGCTCACGCGGGCTTCGGGTTCTGCCAGCCGCCAGGGTTTCGGCCCACGAGAGGCGGATGTCGGAGCAACGACATTCGATGCTCCAGGGGCCGACAAGTCTCACCAAGGAAACTGTCGTCATGGTCAGTACCGCTTCAGCTAATTATCAACGGATCAGTCCGCGCAAAGCGCGCATGATCGTCGACTTGATCCGGGGCCGCGACGCTGCCGAGGCGCTTCAGCTCCTCGAGTTCACCAACAAGGCGGGCGCCCCCTTCGTGAAGAAGCTCCTCGCGAGCGCCGTCGCGAACGCGAAGCAGCGCCGACCCGACGTCGACGTGGACGCGCTCTTCATCAGCAAGGCCACCGTCGACAAGGGGCCGAACTCGCACCTTCGCCGTTGGCGCCCGCGTGCGCAGGGCCGCGCCACGATGATTCAGAAGGGCGTGAGCCACATTCACATCGAGCTGGATCAGCGCTGATCCACCGCTAGCAGAGCAGCATATCCATGGGACAAAAGACTCATCCGTATGGCTTTCGCCTCGGCGTCATCAAGACGTGGACCAGCAAGTGGTACGAGGACAAGCGCTACCAGCAGTGGCTTCACGAAGACATCCGCATCAAGCGGGCCGTGAAGGACTACCTCTACAACGCGAACGTCGCGAGCGTGGAGGTCGAGCGCGCCGCCAACAAGGCCAAGGTGATCGTCTACACGGCGCGCCCCGGCATGGTGATCGGCAAGGGCGGCAAGGGCATCGAGATCCTGAAGACGGGCAACCTCGATTCCGCGGCCAAGGGTGAGACCAAGTTCCCGGGCGTGCAGTCGTTCACCGACAACGAGGTGTTCATCGACGTCCAAGAGGTGCGCAAGGCCGAGACCAACGCGCAGCTCGTGGCCGAGAACATCGCGACGCAGCTCGAGCGCCGCATCGCGTTCCGCCGCGCAATGAAGAAGGCCATGACCACGGCCATGAAGTTCGGCGCCAAGGGCATCCGCGTGCGCTGCGCCGGCCGCCTCGGCGGCGCGGAGATGGGTCGCGTCGATGGTTACCGCGAGGGTCGCGTCCCGCTGCACACGCTGCGCGCCGACGTCGACTACGGACAGGCCGAGGCTCGTACGACCTACGGGACCATCGGCGTCAAGGTTTGGATCTTCAAGGGCGAGGTGCTTCAGCGCAAGGCCCGCCGGATTCCGGAGTGAGTCATGCTGAGTCCCAAGCGCACCAAGTTCCGTAAACAGCAGAAGGGCAAGAACCGCGGCGTCGCCTGGACCGGTTCGGACGTGTCCTTCGGCGATTTCGCGCTCCAGGCCGTCGATCGCGCCCTCCTCACGGCGCGTCAGATCGAGGCCGGCCGTATGGCGATTCAGCGCCACGTGAAGCGCGCCGGCAAGCTCTGGATCCGGGTGTTCCCGGACAAGCCGATCACCAAGAAGCCCCTCGAAGTCCGCATGGGTAGCGGTAAGGGCGGCGTCGAGGGTTGGGTCGCGGTGATCAAGCCGGGCCGCGTGCTGTTCGAGATCTCGGGCGTGCCCGAGAAGGACGCGCGCGAAGCCTTCCGGCTCGCCTCGGCCAAGCTCCCGATCGAGACGAAGTTTCTTGCCCGCGGAGTGTTGTGACCATGAAGGCGAAGGATCTCCGAGAGCGGTCGACCGAGGACCTGCAGACCCTCAAGGGCAGCTTGAGCAAGGACCTCTTCTCGTACCGCATGAAGAACCACACCCAGCAGCTCGAGGACACGAGCCTGCTCGGCAAAACCAAGCGAGACATCGCCCGCATCGAGCAGATCCTGCGCGAGCGGAAGAGTGCTGAAGGAGAAGCGTCGTGAGCAGCCCCCAGGCAGGTCAGCGGGCGTACCGCCGCCGCCTCATCGGTCGCGTTCGCAGCGACAAGATGGAGAAGACGGTGGTGGTCGAGGTCGTGCGGTTCAAGCGCGACTCGGTCTACAAGAAGTACGTTCGCGTGCGTAAGCGCTACAAGGCGCACGACGAGCAGAACGAGTTCAAGGTCGGGGACCGCGTCGAAATCGAGGAGCACCGCCCGCTCTCGCGCGACAAGCGCTGGAAGGTCGTGCGCCTCATCGATCGCCCTGCACAGGAGATCGCCGCGCCATGATCCAGATGCAGTCCTTCCTCGACGTGGCGGACAACTCCGGCGCCAAGCGCGTCCAGTGCATCAAGGTGCTGGGCGGCTCGCGCCGTCGCTACGCCGCGCTCGGCGACGTCATCGTCGTCAGCATCAAAGAAGCGCTCCCCAACGCGAAGGTGAAGAAGGGCGATACGGCCAAGGCCGTCGTCGTTCGCACCCGCCGCGAGTACCGCCGCCCCGACGGCAGCTACATCAAGTTCGACGACAACAGCGCCGTCTTGATCAACGCCCAGCAGGAGCCGGTCGGCACCCGCATCTTTGGCCCGGTCGCCCGCGAGCTCCGCGCCAAGAAGTTCATGAAGATCATCAGCCTCGCCCCGGAGGTGCTGTGATGCAACGCCTCACGGTCGGTGATGAAGTCGTCGTCATCCGCGGCAACGACAAGGGCAAGAAGGGCAAGATCAAGAAGGTCATCGAGGAGCGTCACGCCGTCGTCGTCGAGGGCGTGAACGTGGTCAAGCGCCACCTCCGCGCGCTGCCCCAGCGTCCGGGCGGCATCCTCGAGGTCGAGGCCCCGCTCGACTGGAGCAAGGTCGCGCTCCTCGATCCGAGCACCGGCAAGCCCACCCGCGTGAAGTTCAAGGTCGAAGGCGAGAAGAAGACTCGCGTCGCGAAGAGCGGCGCGGTCATTCCGGAGCAAACGAAGTAGCCATGGCCGATACCGTCGAGCCGCGTCTCCGCACGCGCTACCAGAAAGAAGTGATCGGGGCGCTCATGAAGCGCTTCGGTTACAAGAACGTCAACCAGGTCCCCCGCCTGCAGAAGGTGGTCGTGAACATGGGCCTCGGTGAGGCCACGGGTAACCCGAAGCTCGTGGACGCCGCCGTGGCCGAGCTGACGCAGGTCACCGGTCAGAAGCCGGTGGTGACGCGCGCCAAGAAGTCGATCGCGACCTTCAAGCTGCGCCAGGGCATGCCGATCGGCGCCATGGGC
>JAEZYO010000873.1 GCA_023419055.1 Pseudomonadota bacterium
CGGGGTTCTTTCGGCACCGTTCCTCGTAGCCTGCGCCCACGCCACGGCCCGCCTGGCGTCGACCGGCCCGACGCGAGCCGCGTCCGGCCCCGAATCGCCGAGCGATTTCGATCCCGTGCGGTACGGATCGGGCGAGGGGACGGAGCCCAGCAGCGACCCGGTAGTGCCAATTCCTGACGAGCGGGCCACCTGCACTGTCAGCGTGCTGGATTGGAGCGCCCGACTCCGCGTGGCTCCGGAAGGCGAAGTTTTCGCTGAGGTCTTCGGCGCGCAGGGGTCGGTGCGCCTGCCCCCAGGGAACGCGAGTCAGGGGGCGTTCGCCGCACTCGAGGTTCCGGGGCTCGCGCTCGAGGCGAGCGTTGCTCGGGCCGATCTCGCGCTCCGAGTTCGGCGCTCCTCGTTGCTCGGAGGCTACGTCTGGACGCACCATTCGACGGCTTTGACATGGAAATGGGTCACCGATGAGGGTGTCGAGCTCGAGCTCGATCCTGGCCCCCGTGTTCGCTCGCTGCGAGGAAGCTTGTCCATCGTGCGCCGCTGTGAAGAGTTGACGTTGGAAGTCGAGAGCGCCGGCGCCTTCGATATCGAGAGGGTGGTTCCGCGCGGGCAGCGGGTTCGAGAGGCCGAGTGGCTCGGCGACGAGCGGGTGCCACTCTCGCTGACGTCCGGCGGTCTGCCGGTCGCTTACCTCGACACGCGCCCCGAGGACGATGTCCCTCAGAGCGCGCTGGTGATCGAGAAGCGGAGCAACAACCGTCGCGTCCTCTACGAGATCGAGGACGGTGTCGTCATGGGGTGGGTGCCCGCTGCTGCCCTTCTTCGAAGCGGAGACGATGCCGAGGTGGAGAGTGGCCTTCTTTTCGCCGGGGACCCGAACGCTCCGACTGCGCCCTACGGCGTCGATGATCCTACGCGCTTGGAAGGCTCCGACGAAGCCGCGCCGCCATCGTGCGCGTGGAACGCGCCGTTGACGGCCGAGGCTTCGGGCGTCCGGCGGCAGGTCGGCGCGATATCGAGCGGGATCCCGCTCGTTTTGGGCACTGAACGAGGGCAGATGCGCGAGGTGACGTTCGAGCACCCGAGCGTGACTTTGAATCCTGCGGCCAAGTTCCACGTGCCGAAGCGCCTGCTCTATCCCTGTCCCAGTTACGTGCGGGAGGGTGAGGAGCCGGCGAGGCTCAGTGATGCCCTTGCTCTGCCTCGCGCAGAGTCCGGGGGCAAGCTCGCCGTCCCGCGAGCACCTGGTCGATCATCCTCGCCACGTTGCGAGTGATAGCGTCGCTCGGGTCGCGGGAGAGCGCCGAGGAGGCTTCGTCGCGTGCTCCCTGGACGTCACCGGTCAACAAGAGCACGAGCGCGAGGTTACACCGCAAGCCGACGTCCTCGGGGCGAAGCTCTGCGGCGCGCTTCGCGAACGGCAGCGACTCTTCGGCGCGATCGAGCTCGAGGTAGGCCGAAGCGAGCTCGCGCAAGCCGTCCGGTTGGTCTGGATTCAGCGCGTGAGCTTCCTCGAGCGACTTCAGCGCCGCCTCTCCGTTGCCGAGTCGCATCTCCACTTTCCCGAGCACCCAGCACGTCGCGAACGTGCCCTTGCGCTGACGGGCGAGCACGAGAAGCTCCCGAGCCCGTTCGAGGTCCCTGCGATCGGGCTTGGTGAGCGGCTTGCGCGGCGGCTCGAGCACGAGATCTCGGGTAAGCTCGGTTGCTCTCGAGAAGAGCGCCTTCCCTTCGCGTATTCCGTCCGACAGCGCTTCGGCTTCCGCGCGTTCGGTAGCTTTCAGGCTCGGGTCGGTGAGGAGTCGTGAGACGAGCTCTTCGGCTTCGGCTTCATTGCCGAGCAGCGCGAGGGTACTGGCGAGCGGAATGCGGATCCCGGGCAGCGTGTAGTCCGGATCGGCCTTCACGGCGCGGCGCAAGAACTCTTCCGCTAGAGCGCGGTAGCGTTGCTTCTCGTCGATGTCCGATGAAGCGCCGGCGCGCGCAGCGAAGAGTTGACCGAGATCGGCGTAGCCGGCGTGGTAACCCGGCCAGGAGCCGAGGATGCGACGAAACCAGAATTCGGCGTCGTCGAACTCTCCCGCGGCGGCATGCTCCGAGCCTCGACGTCCATACTCGACCGATTCTTCGGGGCTGATGACGCGAGGCATGGCGGACCATCCGCACCCCACGCAGTGCCAGCCGTCGATCGCGAGCGGATACTCTCGCCAGATCGCGAGCTGCTCGCCGCCTCCAGCGGTCGTGAAGACGACTTGCCGAAGGACGCTGCCGCAACGCTCGCACGCGGTCATCTGCTTGATGCCGGACTTGGCCGGCTCCTGGGGGAAGGTCTTGGCTTGCCGAAGATCGCGCAGCACCACGCGGTCGCCCTCGATGGCGACCTCGGCGCTCCTGCGCAGGCCGAGCGCCGCGAGCGTGCGATTCCAAAACGACATCTCTTCTTCGAGCTCCGGTGACGCGGGATTTTGGCACGGATCACTGCAAGCGGGCAGAGCCGAGGACGATCGGAGGGTGAACTATTTCCTCCTTCATCCCTGGAAGTGGCGAGATCCTCGGCGTGGCGTTCGGAGCGAGTGACTTTCACCAAGCCTCCATCGGAGCGCCCAGGCTCGAAGCGTGCGACGCTAGGGATCGCGACCCGATCGAGGGAAGGAGTGCACCGTGGTTTCACGCTCGCGCCGCTCTGCTCGCGCCTGCCTGGCGGTATCGACGATGGCCTCTCTCCTTTGGACGGGGCAGGCGAGGGCCTGGATCCTGCCGGAGCACGCCGAGATCACCGCTCAGGCCACGGAGCAGCTCACGCCTCCGGAGCTCGCGGTGCTGCGCGACCTCTGGGGCGCCGGGCGAGCCCACCACGGGGAGCACCTGTGCGAAGGGCTCGGCCGCGCACCGGCGGATTCGGACGGCGGGGTCGGGTGCCTTGGCTTCGCGGACCTGCCATCGGTCGCGGGTGATCACTCGTGCACTCCCGCCGAGTTGCTCGAGGAGGCGACTCGAGAGACGTGGCTCCGCGACGTGGTCGAGGTCGGGAACGTGACGGAGCGGCGACTGCGCGAGGCCGGGAGCTTCAGCGCGCGGATCAACGCCTGGAGCCGCTCGAATCTGCTGCTCGAGCGCGCCGACAACGAGTACGCTTCACGCGCGACCTCGAACGCCGGCCACTTCGTCCCGACGTCGCCGCCGAGGCAATCGCTCGACGACTACCTCGTGCAATCGCTGGAGAAGGACGAGCCTCTGAACGCGGTCGGCCTGTACGTCGTGTTTCATCTCGCGGCGCTGCGCTACGCCGCGGAGTACGCGACGAAAGCCCCGGGCGAGCGAGAGCGCTGGGCCAGGCTCGCGCTCTTCAGCGAGGTGTTCGCCCTGCACTTTCTGGAAGATTCCTTCAGCTCCGGACACACCGTCGGCACGTGGGGCGGGCCCGCGATGATGAAGGGAACCCATGACGCGTATTCGATCAACGGGGTGCCCTCTCGCTCTTGGACGGGTGAAGCGTATTCACCGCACGGCGACGCACACATGACGCCCGAGGATCTGCGCCGGACGCGGGGTGCCGTGGCGACCAGCCTGGCGGAGGTGACCCGGGTGGTGATGGACGCGAGCCTGCGCTCTCTGGTCGTCGGCAGCCTGCGGATCGAGAACGCCGACTACCTCTTTCACCTCGACACGTGCCGGAAGACCGAGCTCGGGTTCTCCTTGCCTCGCGAGACCACGCTGCGGTTCGCGCGTGGTGTCTGGGTGCAAACCGTCATGCCGATGCCCGGAGAGGAGCACGCGCACATGCCGCGCTTCCGAGCGGAGATCGGCCCGTACTTCGCCTTCGGCGCGGGCACCGACGGGGCCGCGACCTGGGGCGGCTACTTCACCGAGCATCCGTCGAGCGTGCGCGCCAACGCGAACGCGCTCTTGTTCGCCGGTCTCGGCGTCGGGCTCGAGGGGGCGATCGGGATCTCGAGCGACGGGTTGATCGAGCTCGGCGCCGG
>JAEZYO010000923.1 GCA_023419055.1 Pseudomonadota bacterium
GCTCTCGCGTCCGCTCGGGGAGCCGGAGCTCGCAGTCGTCGCCGAGGCGCTTACCGAGCAAGGCCCGGCCGAGCGGGGACTGCGGCGTGATCACCCGGACCTTGCCTTCCGCGAGCAGCGTGCCCCCGCCGTGAGGCGCGATGAACAGCAGCTGAGTCTCGCCGTCCTCCTCGACGCTGACGAGCGCTCCCAGGGTGACGGGCTCCGTATCGCGGAACGCGCGCGCCACCATCGCCATCGTGGCGAGCAGTCCGGTGCGAAGCTCCACCACGCGCTGGGCCTGACCCCGAGCGAGGTACGACTGTTCGAGGGCACGCGTATCCTTGTCGTTCTCCGGCTTGGCTTCCTCGTGAGTCGCTCCGGCGTTCGTCTCCCGGTGGGCGTGCTCGAGAGTCTCGAGCTCGGCCTTCAAGAGTGCGCAGAGTTCCTCCTTCAAGGCGTCCTTCGGCAGCGACGGCATCCCCCGAGCTTACCAGGGTCGCGCCCCGCCGCGAGGCTCCGAGCTACGGGCTCGAAGCGGCGAGCCCGTGCGCCCGAACCTCACCGCTTTCGAGAATTCTCCGTGCTCCGGGCGACCAAGCGGACAATAGTCGCGGGAGATGGCGAAGCTCGACGTCACCGGTGTCCCGGAGTGCACGAGCTGCGGGACGTGCTGCTTCTCGTATGCGGAGGATTACCTCCGGGTGAGCGGCCGCGACTACGAGCGGCTGGGGGACGACGCGGAGAGGCTCGTCCAGTTCATCGAGAACCGCGCCTACCTGCGCATCACGGACGGGCACTGTATCGCGCTCACTTGCGACAGCGAGAGAGGCGTCTTCTACTGCTCGGTGTACGAGCGGCGGCCCGACGTGTGCCGGGTGCTCGAGCGCGGCTCGGGGCACTGCGCGGCGGAGCGGGCCGAAAAAGCAGAACGGCCCCTGCTGATGTTGCGCAGAGGCCGTTGACCTGCTCGGCGAGGCTCGAGGCCCGACCTATTCGACGGAGAGCTCGCGAGTGCCCTGGAAGGTCGCGCGCAGCGTGATCCACACCTTCTGCGTCGCGGGATCGAGCGACGCCAGGTAATCGACGTCGGGCACCAGGGCCTTGCCGTCGAGCGAGACGCCCGGCACTTCCGTACCGGTGTAGTTCGAGATGACGAGCACCGGGTTCCGGAGCGCGCCTTCCGATACCGTGACGGAGAAGGCGGCCTTGTTCTGGTCGGCGTTGACGTTCCAGGTGGAGTAGCGCGCGTCGTAGCCCGCGGGGCTGAGGGTCGCCACGTCGGTGCGGGCGACCCCGGCGGGAAGCTCCGTCACGACGCTGCCGACGGTCGCGCTGAGCGAGGTCTTCTGCACCATCTCGATCTCGCGCACTTGCTGGAACACGGTCTCCTCCGAGTGCTTCCCCATGACCATGATCACGGAGTAGCTCGCGAACGGATAACCCGAGAGCTGCTTGTCGTCGCCGTATGCCGGGTACATGCCGGACGCGTCGGTGCCGCCTGCGGCGCCGTAGTTCGCGCCCCAAGCCATGCGGTGCGAGTTCGTGGGTTGATCGACGCAGCTTTCCGACTCGGGGTAGCAGAGCTCGTACTGGTTCATCTGATACGGCCAGTTCCAGCTCATGGGCATCTTGCCGACCTGGCCCTCGTCCGGATCCTGGTTCTCCGAGGTCTTGCCCCAGTTCTTGTAGAACCAGTAACCGCCCGCGTCCTTCTGGAGGTAGGTCTGCGTCTGCACGACGCCCATCTCGGTGTCACTCGCGTCAGCCCACTCGTGGACGTACGGGACGAGGTTTGGCTCGGTGTAGTCCCAGCTGCTGTTGCGGGTGAACGGGGCGCTCGTGGTCTTGAACTTGTAGCGATCGCCCCAGCCGATGCCCGAGATCACCGTGCCCGGGAAGTTTTCGTCGCCGTCCCAGGCGATGTCGCCGTAGGGCGAGCGCATGTCGCCGCCCAGGCCGGGGCTCGCGCCGCTCATGTCGTAGGTGATCCCGATCACCGGGTTGTTGCGGCCGCTGGCGAAGAACCAGTCGAGCGTGACGACGATGCCGCCCTGCTCGACGCGGTAGCGATAGATGGCGTGATGCGGGCCGACGTAGGCCGCTTGAAAGGCGCCGGGGCTGTTCGGATCGACGTTGCCGCCGAGCGCGCCGAGGCCGTGATTCACGGGGAAGCCCCAGCCCATGTGGCCGTTCACTCCCGTGCCCGTCGCGGTGCGCAGCTTGTCGCCGTCGTACATGTACGTGAACTGGCGCATGTAGCCGCGCGCCATGCGCGCCATGGATGCCGTACGCGGCAAGCAAGAGGCGTCGTTCCAGCTGAAGCGATCGGTCTGCGAGTCCGCGACCGTGACGTCCTCTTCGTACGTCATCGCCGCGCAGAACTCGTTCGGAACTTCGGGAGGTAGGGAACCGCCAGCGCCGCCGCTCCCGGTGCTGCTGCCAGCGTTCCCGGTGCTGCCGCCGTTCGCGCTCTGCGAACCGCCCGTTCCCGAGCTCGTCCCGCCAGTCCCGGACGCCGTGGACCCGCCCGAGGCGCTCGTCGAGCCGCCGTTCGCGCCGCTGCCGCTGGCGTTCGCGGGGTTGCCGCCATTTTTGCCGTTATCGACGGCGCAGCCGACGACAGCGAGAAAGACGAGCGAAGACGTCAGGCCCAAGTAGATCCCGGCTCTCATGCGAGCCAAGAGTGACGGACCAAAATGTGCAGCGCTAGGATTGTCGACCCCGAAAAGGTGCGAGCATTCGATCGAACTTCAGGCAAGTTCGATCGCTGATCGAATCACGAGATGCGCTCGTCACGACTCGGTCAGGGCAATCAGGGCAAGAAGATGCGACCCGGGGCACCCTTCGCGCCCGACTCGGTGTGACAGGCGTTGCAGTCGCCGCTTTGTTGCTGCTGAATCATGACCCGCTCACGTCCCTGATGGACGACCTTCGCTCGATAGGGCAGCGCGAGCGACGCTTCGAGTAGGAAGTTTCCGGCGGGGTTGATGGGAATGACGTGCTCCACGCCATCCGAGCCCGTGATGACGACCGTAGCTCCGGTTTCGTCGCTCGCGCCGTGACAATCGTCCGGTTCGTGCGGCGTCGGGTAGACAGTGCCAGCCGCCGCCACGTCGGGGCCCTCGTTGCCCTGATGACAGGTGAGACAAGCCATTCCTGGGTGCATCAGGTCGCTCGCGCCGCCCAGCCAATGCTCGCCGCTCGTGCAGACGGTGGCCGTGTCGTACGGGCTCGGGTTCGGCTCGACGAACTCGTTGCAGCCGCCGGCCGGTGCGCCCTCTTCGAGCCAGGCTTCGAGCACGGAGAGCTCCTTTTCGGTCAGCGCGTACGGCGCGGGCGGCATGCGCTCGACCGTGCTCAGCGTGAGGCGCCGAAGCGCTTCTTCGGCCACGGTAAGCTCGGGCGAGGTGTAGCTCGACGCGCTGAAGTCCGACAGCGTCAGGAGCAAGCCCGGGGGATCGACGCCGTGGCAACTTTGGCATTTCGTCGCGAGTAGTTCTTGGACGTCGCACGGGAAGTCGACGACCGCGGGCTCGTTCGCCATCCCGCCTTGGCCGTCCCCACTCGGTGACACCGGGCTTCTCGGGGCAGAGTTACTCCCTCCTCGCGCGTCGTCGTCGCTCGCGTTCTCTCTTTCCGGTGAGCGAACATCCGCGGTTCGATCGCCGTTCTCGCTCGGAGGTTCCTCCTCGTTCGAACCGAGGACTTGCCCCGCGCACGCCGAGACCAACGAAGCAATCACGAGAGCGCTGCGCCCCGTCACGACTTCGCGCAAGCTTCTACGCTCACGCACGAGAGCCACGCTTTCGGCAGTATTCCCGCTTTTCGCGCGAGCTCGTGTATTTTCGTATTGAGGCGTGCCAAAGCGCCTCGATGACGGCGTCTGCAGCGATCACGAGCTGATTGGTTGCCGCCTGTCCTCGCCTTGTTCAAGGCCAGCGAGGCGCCTTTCGGCGAGCGCGGGTCGAGCGCGGCAAGACGTCACAGGCGCGGAGAGATCTCGTTTCGTGAAAACGCGAGCGACGCATTTGGTCTCGAACTTGCACGACGTTTGAGTCTCAACC
>JAEZYO010000979.1 GCA_023419055.1 Pseudomonadota bacterium
CCTTCAAGGCGTCGTCGCGGCGCGAGAGGTTCATCAAGAGCTCGGCGGCGGTCCAGAAGGACTCGATGGCTTCGTCGAGCGCTTGCACGCGGCAGCAGGCTTCCGCGAGCCGCAAGTGAGGCAGGGGATTGCCGCCGTCGAGCGCGACCATCTTGCGGAAGACGTCGATCGCCTCGCGATCCCTCCCCGAGCGTTGCAGGCGGGTCGCGACTTCGTCCCAGGCCGCGAGCGCATCGCTCGTCAGGCCGAGCTCGGTGTAAATTTCTGCAAGCCGGGGCACGATGTGCCCGTAGCGATCGGCGAGATCCGGAGCGTGCTTGCGGATGAGCTCGCGGATCTGCTTGTAGACCGCGATGGCTTTGAGCGCGAAGCCCTGCGACGAGTAGAACTGTCCCACCCGGTCATACGTCGCGATGGCTTCGGGATAGGCTTGGAGACGCGCCTGGAGATCGCCGATTTTCAGCAGGGTCCGAGCGTCGTTCGGATCCTCTTGAATGATCTTCTGGTACTCGGCAATCGCCCGGTCGTACCTCTTCTTCTCGACGTACTTCTGGGCTTCCTTTAGTACTTTCTCTCGATCGAGGAGGGGCACTGTTGTCGGTGGCTCCAGCCTTCTCGGGGGCACGGTCTGCGCCCACGTCGAAGGAGCGGTAAATCCTAGGGGATACCGGCCGGGTGGTCAAGGATTGGCCTGGATTTTCGCGAGGTTAGGGCCCCGTTATCGACCTCGGGACCAGCCTCCCCGCCGGGCGGGTCCCAGTTTGCGGCTCGGGTCGGCTCCCCCCATGATCGGATCATGACTCCGAGCTTCGGCCGTCGCGACGTGCTCGCTGCACGGCAAAAGATCGGGGGCAGCGTGATCTCGACGCCCTGCCGCGACAGTCAGCGTCTCTCTCGCGAGCTCGGCGCGAAGGTCAGCCTCAAGCTCGAGAACCTGCAGCTCACCGGCAGCTTCAAGGAGCGCGGCGCCGTGAACAAGCTGCTCTCGCTCTCCGACAGCGAACGGCGCGCGGGCGTCGTGGCTGCCAGCGCCGGCAACCACGCGCAGGCGCTCGCCTACCACGCCGAGCGCCTGGGCATCGAGGCCACGCTCGTGATGCCCGAGTTCACTCCGCTCGTGAAGGTGACGTCCACGCGCCGCTTCGGCGCGCGCGTCGTCCTGCACGGCAACGGGTACGACGAGGCCGCGGCGCGCGCGGCCGAGCTCGTGAAGGAGCGCGGGCACACGCTCGTGCACCCGTTCGACGATCGTGAGGTGATGGCGGGGCAGGGCACGATAGGTCTCGAGCTCCTCGAGCAGCTCCCGGGGCTCGAGGTCGTGGTGGTGCCGATCGGGGGCGGCGGGCTCATCGCGGGCGTCCTCGCAGCGATCAAGGAAGAGCGCCCCGACATTCGCGTCTACGGCGTCGAGTCCGAGACCTTTCCAGGCATGAAGCGCGCGCTCGAGGTCGAAAATCCTCCTCAAATCCTCGGCGGCAAGACGATCGCCGACGGCATCGCGGTGCGACAGGTCGGCGAGCTCACGCGCGAGGTCGTGCGCCGCTACGTCGACGACATCGTGCTCGTCGACGAGGAGGAAATCGCCGAAGCCATCGTCGTGTTGCTCGAAGGTGAGAAGACCGTCGCGGAGGGCGCCGGCGCGGTCGGGATCGCCGCGCTCTTGAATCACCACATCGAGGTGACGGGGCGTCGCGTCGCGGTGGTGGTGAGCGGAGGCAACATCGACGTGAATTTGGTTTCACGGGTGATCGAGCGCGGGCTCGTGAAGACGGGCCGTCTCGCGCGCTTCAGCATCGTGGCGCCCGACGTGACGGGCGTGCTCGCGAGGCTCGCGGGAGCGGTCGCCGAGCTCAAGGGCAACATCCTCGAGATCAATCACGATCGAGCCTTCTCCGGCGTCGAGCTCGGCCAGGCCGTCATCGAGCTCGTCGTCGAGACGCGCGGGCCCGAGCACGTGCTCGAGCTGCGAGCGCGCCTCGAGCAAGAAGGCTTTCGCGTCGAGAGCGGGTGATGTCGGCGGATGGCGGCGACGCGCCGCACCGTGGCGTCAGGCGTTCTCCCGAGACTTCACGAAGGTAGTCCGTCCTGCCCCACGAGGGGCACAGCGCGGCACAGCTGCGCAGTGAAACCCCAATTTTCCGGCCCGATCCGAGTTGTTAGCCTCGAGGGATGGCAAACAAAACGTTCGCCCTTACCGCATTGATTCTGGTTACTGCTTGCGCCACGGCTCCGAACCAGTCGCCCCCGGCGACCGCCCACGACGCTCCCGAGAGCAGCGAGGTGGCGGCGAGTTCCGCGGAAGACGAGTCGACGTCCGAGTCGGCCGAATTCTGGACCAGCAAGACGCCCTGCGCCGAAGGCGCCGAGCTCAAGGGCGCCCCGCCACCCGAGGGCCGCTCGGTTCATTGCGAGAGCGCGGGCAAGCCGCATGGCCCCAAGGTGACGTTTCACGAGAACGGGCAGCGCGCGCGCTCCGAGCAGTACTTCCGAGGCGTCCTTCAGGGGCGTTTCTCGGTGTGGGACGAGTCGGGCAACCTCGTCGAAGAGGGTAGCTACCGGAACGGCAAGCTCGAGGGGCGCTTCATCGAGTACTTCGCGAGCGGCGAGAAGAAGGTCGAAGGTGAGTATCGCTCGGGCAAGATGAGCGGCCTCGTAAAGACCTTCTCCGAGAGCGGCGCGCGCATCGAGGAGGTGGAATATCGAGAGGGCAAGCGCCACGGTACGCTGCGCGCCTTCTACGACGACGGCAAGCTCAGAGAAGAGACGGAGTACGCGAGCGGCGTGCGTCACGGCTTCTCGCGCACCTTCTACCCGAGCGGGAAGAAGCGCAGCGAAGGCAAGTTCGCCGAAGATCAGCAGGTCGGCGTGTGGCGATCCTTCCGCGAAGACGGAAAACCTCTCGAAGAGCTCCAGTTCGTCGCGGGCAAGAAGGAAGGGCCCACCATGCGCTGGTATCAAAGCGGCGTGAAGGAGCTCGACGGCGCGTACAAGGCCGACAAGAAGGACGGCACCTTCAACCACTACGATGACGAGGGCGAGCTCACGCGCACGGAGGAGTATCGCTCGGGGCGGCTCGTCCGCACGCAGAAGCACAAGAGCAAGAAGCTCTGAGCGCCCTCGGCTCGGGCGCTCCCGTCGAACGAAGAGCGCCCGAGCTCGAGTCGGCTCGTCAGCCCTCGCAGAGCTGGCCCACCGTGCACGCGGCGACGCGGCCCAGCGTGTCGAACGGGCTCGCGCAGTCCTCGTTGCGGATCTCCGTCAGACACTCCTCGAGCTGCTCCTGGTCGATGCCGGAGGGGCACTCGCGCGCGTTGAGATCGTCTCTCCAATCGCTCTTGATGCGCGCCTCGCAGTCGTCCATCGAGGAGTATTTCTTGTCCGGGCCGATGTTCTCGCAGCGGAGCTCGCGAGCGCAGCGCGAGTCGGCGATGGAGGCGGTCGCCGTCCTCGCGGCCGCGCCGGCGCTCGGCTCCGCACGATCCGTCACGGGGTCACCGTTCTGGTCGAGGACCACGGTGTCGTTCGTGCCGTCTTGATCGGCGTCGACGGTCGCGACGCGGTGCGCGTCGCCCGCGGGGGGATCGTTGCTCTTGCTGCAAGCTGCGACGGCAGCAAACAGGCCGAACCCGAGCGCGAGGTGGAACGAAGCGTTCATGGCATCTCCTTGGTGAAAGGCTGCCGGACGGCAGCGATTCAATGCGGAGGCAGAGCTTGCAGCTTGCGTGCCGGCACTGTTCGAGTGCTTCGAGCTCGGCCGTAGAGAAGAGCGAAAGTGTCAGGGCGCCCCGGCGAGGCGCAAACGTTCCGTCACGGCGGCGGGACCGACCCCGCGTCCGAATCGCCTCCGTCTACCTCCGGCGCGCTGCCGCTGCCCGCGTCGAGCGCGTCAGAGCCGGCGTCGAGATCGCTGGGTTCCACCGGCGCGGGAGGCGGCGGCTCGGGTGCGGGAGGCGGCGGCTCGGGTGCGGGAGGCGGCGGTTCGGGTGCGGGAGGCGGCGTCGGTGGCGCGGCCGTGACGTCTCGCAAGAGAGCGTCCGTGTCGCGATCGACCTCGTAGATGCGAGCGCTCGCGGGGGGCGGATCGGCGCGCAGGATCGGGCGATAGACTCTGCCCGCTTCCGCGAGGAACGACACGAGAGCCGCGGGCGCGTTGGGATCGAGCGCGTTCGCGACGCCGACGCGATGGGGGCCCGGGAGCACCTCCACGTGTAAGCGAGAGTCCTCCGGCAAGCGCACGGCGATCGCCTCGCCGTCGAGGGAATCGAGCAGCACCGGGTCCTTCGCGTTCACGCGTACGACCGAGATCTCCTCCTTGGGTCGCGGGTCGCCGTCGTACTGCTGCGCGACGTACGTAGGCCCCGAGCACGCGTGAAGCAGCATGCCCGAGAGCGCGAGCGCGACGAGCATGACGGTGCGTCCGAGAGTTCGTGTGAGAGTCGGGCGGTGGGCGCGCATGAACGCCGTTTTACCGCGGATCCATTCGTCAGAGGCGGAAGGGTTTCGCGGCGCCGCGGGATCCCCCTGTCCGAAATCGCGGAATTCCCTTAACGTGTGGCGTTCGAACCAGGAAACTTTCGTGAATAGAATCGTGAAGCGAGTCTTGTTGGGTGTCGGGGGCGCGCTGGGCCTCATTTTGGTCGGCGGCGGCGCCTTCGTGGGCTGTCAGGTGCACCGATACAACGCGAGCATGGACAAGGTGTACGACATCCCTGTCCCGCAGATCACTCGCGTGACCGATCCGGTGGCGCTCGCGCGCGGCGAGCACGTCGCCGAGGCCATTGGCGCGTGTTCGGGGGGCGACTGTCACGGCGCTGACCTCGGCGGCGGCAAGACAGTCGACGCTGGCCCCGTGGGCAAGATCACCGGCCCCAACATCACCTCGGCCGGCCTGGGCGCGGCCTACTCGGATGGAGAGCTCTTCCGCTTGCTGCGCCACGGGCTCAAGAAGGACGGGCGATCGTTGCGCTTCATGCCGGCTCACGAGCTCAACTGGCTCCCGGACTCGGACATCACGGCCGCGATTTCTTACCTCAGGACGCGTCCCCCGGTGGACAAGCCGAGTGGTCCCTTCGAGGTCGGGGTGCTCGGGAAGGTGCTCGATCGACAGGACCTGTTCGTGCTCGACGTCGCACGCCGGATCCCGCACGAGAAGGTCGAGCTTGCGCCTCCGCCGGAGCCCACCGCGGCCTACGGTCGCTTCCTCGCGCTCGGCTGCACGGGCTGCCACGGCGCGGGCTTCGCGGGAGGACCAATCCCGGGCGCGCCTCCCGACTTTCCGACGCCGCTCAACATCACTCCCCACGCAAGCGGCCTCGGGGGCTGGTCCTATGCGGATTTCGACAAGCTCTTGGTCGAAGGGGTGCGCAAGAACGGGATGAAGCTCGATCCGTTCATGCCGATCACCGCGTACAAGAAGCTCGACGAGATCGAGAAGAAGGCGCTCTGGGCGTACCTCCAGTCGCTGCCCCCCCGGCCGTTCGGAGAGCGTTGAATTCCGCGCTCCGCGCGCGGCCTCTCTTCGGCTAGCGTGCGAAGCGAAGGAGAGCTCATGAGCGAAAGAGTCGTATCGCGCCGCCGCTTGTTCTTGCTCGGAGGGTCCGCTCTCACGCTGCTCGGTGCTGCCGGGTGCAGCAAGGGACCGTCGTCGTGCAACGACGTTTCTGGCCTGAGCGCCGAGGACGCGAAGGTGCGCACCACGCTCGAGTACGTGGACAAGTCGCCCGACCCGGCCAAGACGTGCGAAAAGTGCCAGCAGTGGATCGAGCCCACGGAGAGCGGCGCCTGCGGGGGCTGTAAGGTGCTGAAAGGCCCGGTTCACCCGAAGGGCCACTGCAAGGTCTTCGTCGCCAAGTCCTGAGAGAAACTACCGGTTGCTCATCTGGGGCCGTGCATCTACCCAGTTCGGATGATGCGCACCGCTTTCCCCCTGGTCGGTCTCTCGATCGCGGCCTCTCTCTTCGTCTTTGCTTGTGGAGACGACGAGGATGGCGGCGACGACGGCGCGGGAAATACCGGCAATCGACCGGAAGAGACCGGCGCGATCTGCGAGGCCGCAGACGACTGTTACCCCGACGTCGCGGAGGGCGCGATCCTGGGAGAGATCGAATGCCTGGATCGCGTTCGAGGCGGCTACTGCACGCACAGCTGCGAGTCCGATGAAGACTGCTGCGCCGCCGAGGGCGAGTGCAAGACAGACTTGCTCCAAGTTTGCTCACCATTCGAGGCGATGGAGGGCAAGAGCTGCTTTCTGAGCTGCGAGCCCGAAGACGTGGACCGAGCGCCCGAGATCGCGGACGAGCAGGAGTTTTGTCAACGCGAGGCCAGCACCGATTTCATCTGTCGCTCGTCGGGTGGCGGCAGCCAGAACCGCAAGGTCTGCGTTCCTGGCGATTGCGGAGTCGGCGCTGGTTGCGCGAGCGCCGACGACTGCGACAGCGGGCTCGAGTGCGTGACGAGGGTGCGCGGTGGTTACTGTACGGTCCCCGGCTGCGAGAGCAACGCGGATTGCCCGGGCGACACGCTTTGCTTGGCGGCGGCGGGCGGCAACTATTGCGTGCGCCCTTGCGCCACCGCTTCCGACTGCTCCTTTTGCCGACGGGACGGTTTTTTCGCGAGTTGTTCGGACGAGGTGACGTTCGCCGAGGACGGCACCACCGGCAGCGTGTGCGTGCCGCCCCTCTGAGCGCGGGGTCGCCGGTGCGCGCGCGGCCGTGATATGCGGGCACCCCTTGTCCGACAGCACGGCTCCTCAGCACGACAAGCCGGTCGACGCGGCCCTCAGCATGGTGCTCGCGGCCTTCGCGTTCGCCGTGTTGAGCCTGACCGTGAAGCTTGCCGCGCGCTCCCTCAACGAGCCCATGGTCGTGTTCTTCCGCTGCTCGCTCAGCCTGGCCTTCATGGTCCCCTGGCTGCTCGCGATGCGGGTGCGCCCGAGCTCGCTCCGGACACGTAACGTCAGGGAACACCTGGTGCGAGCGGCCGCAGGCATGGCCGCCATGTACTGCTTCTTCTTCGCGATCATCCACCTCGGCTTGGCCGAGGCGCTGGTGCTCAACTACGCGCTCCCGCTCTTCATCCCGCTCGTCGAACGCACGTGGCTCGGGCAGCGCGTCCCAAAAGGGATCTGGTGGCCGCTCGCGCTCGGCTTGCTGGGCCTCGTCCTGATCGTGAAGCCGGGCACGAGCATCTTCCAGCCCGCCGCCGCGGTGGGCGCGCTGGCGGCGGTGCTGGCCGCGACCGCGCAGGTCGGCGTGCGCGGCCTCACGCGGAAGGAGTCCATCTCCAACATCGTCTTTTACTTCGGCGTCTTCTCGACCGCGATCTCGGCGATCCCCGCGAGCAGGTCGTGGGTGACTCCGCCGCTCGAGCTCTGGCCCACGCTGCTCGCGATGGGTCTCTGCGCGACGTCCGCGCAGCTTCTCATGACGAGAGCCTACCGCGGGGCCCCGGCGGCACAGGTCGGCCCCTTCATCTACACCTCGGTGGTCTTCGGTGCGGGCATCGACTGGTTCGTCTTCGACAAGCTCCCCGATCTCGCAGCTGCCGCGGGCGCTCTGTCGATCGCCGTCGCGGCGACCGTAGCGCTGCGGCTCAAGGCCTGAGTCGGCGCTTCTTCCTGACGCTTCGGACAATCGCGCTCGCCCCGCCGGGCGACTGGGATCCACGGCGTGGACGCGGGGCGCTTCGCAGCGTGACCGGACGGGTCTTTCGATCTCGAGGACCTCGAAGTTGCTAGCGAAATTCGCGATGGCCTCTCGGTTGCACCGGCCGGAGCCGCGAGGAGGTCCTCAGTGCAAAGATCAGTGTCATTTATCGCATTGTCCGCTGCCATCTGCCTTGCAGGCTGCAGCAAAGAGAAAGAATCCAAACCTGCCATGTCGCCCGCGTCGGGTACGCAGACGGGCGAACGTGGGTGGACGGAGGGCTCGCCCTCCGAGTCCCCCCAGCAGGCTCCGTCGACCGGTGATACTTCGATGCAGCCGTCGGGGTCGATGGGAGAAGAGCAGGGCACCATGGATGAGCAATCCATGGGGCAGGAGCCTTCGGGCTCGATGGGCACCCGCGACCACGCGGCGATGCTCACGTCGACGCGCTGTCAGCGAGAGTTTCGCTGCGATCAGATCGGCTCGGGCAAGAAGTACCCGTCGATGGAGGTCTGTCAGGCAACCCTGCTCGCCGACGCGAACAAGGAGCTCGGTAAGTGCCCGGGCGGCATGAACCGCAAGAAGGTGCAGGAGTGTGCCGCGGCGATCGAAACCAAGGGCTGTGAAATGCCCGGCGACAGCCTCACCGAATTCGAGGAGTGTCGCACCGTCAGCCTCTGTATGTAGCCACCCGCCTCGGCTGGGGCGCGGCCTGACCGTCGCGCTCCAGTCGTCTACCGAGCGAGTCAGCGCGTCGGTTTCGCAGCAGCGAAGGTTTCACCCAGCGCGGTGATGGTTCCGGCTTCGACGAGCCCGTTGTGGGTATTCCACGGGTACCACGCGTAGCGCTCGATGCTCGGGTGTTCTTCGAACATCGCGAGCGCGGCGGAGTAGAAGTTTTCCACGACCTCGGCGTCAGGGTTGCTCTCGTGCATGCACCCCCACTCGGTGATCCAGATCGGTCGTTGGAACTGCTCGGCCCAGTTGACGTAGCTCTCGAGCTCGTCCGCGTCGTCGCACGAGCCCGCGTTCCAGCCGTACCAGTGGATCGCCACGAAGTCGACGCGGAGACTCTGCGCTTCGACCCCCTCCATGAACTCTTCGAACCAGGCCTTGGCGTCCGCGGACGTCGCGGGGCTGCCGACGCGGATGGCCGCGTTGCTCGTGATGGAGGGCCAGAGCGCGAGCACCTCGCTGACGCTCAGGTTCGATTGATCCGTCTTGTTCGGCTCGTTGAAGCCGAGCACCGCGTCGTAGCCCGCCCCGGCGACGGACCCGAGCGCGTTCGCGACCGCCGTCGGCGTCTTCTCGTTCTTTCCGGAGATCATCGGGACGAACTCGTCCGTGTCGCAGTCGCCGGGGCTCAGCGTCCAGTTGTACCACCAAGCCACGTTCAGCCGCGTGAGGTCCGCGCACTCGGAGTTCGCGACTCCCTTGTAGGGGAGCGTCGTCGAGCCGCCGGAGCCCCCGGTTCCCGAAGCTCCGCTCACGCCTGCGTTGCCCGCCGCGCCGCCGCTTCCGCCGCTCGTGCTCGCAGAGCCGCCAGCGCTCGTAGAACCGCCCATGCTCGTAGAACCGCCCGTGCTCGTGCTGCCGCTCGCTCCGCCGCTGCTGTTCGTGCCTGCGCTTCCTCCCGAGCTCGTGTGCTCCCCGCTACCGCCCGAGCCTCCGCTTTCCGGTGAGCCCACCTGCGAGCTCTCTTCGCTGCACGCGAGAACCAAACCGAAGAGGGCCGCGATGCCGGCTCGCGTAGAACGACGAGTCATGGCGCGGGAGTCTACGCCCTCGGGTTACCGCCCAGGAACACGAAACGCCTGCACCATGGCGTGTCGCCCGTTCGTGCGCCACTCGGGATCGCGCTCGAAGAGGGTCCGAGCTCGTTCGCTCGCGACGCCCACCACGGCCTCGGACTTGAGCACGCGCAGCGCGACGGCGGAGAAGCTGGTGCACGCTGCGACGGTCACCGGAGTATCGGGGGGCCAGTCGCGATCCTGGACGAAGCGGCGATAGTTGAGGTCGCCTTTTGCGAGTACGAGGGCCGCTCGTGAGAGGGACAGGGCGAGCTCCGGCTCGAGATCGTCGAAATGGCGCGGCTCGCCGAAGCTCGGCGCGCCTTTTACCTTCAAGCGACCAGAGGTACGCGCCGCGTCGAGGCGCTCGCCGATGCTCTTGAGCTCGGGATGGTCCAAAAACGCCTCGATGGTGCCGAGCACGTCGTTCACGACCGCGTCCGAGACGAACATCGGGCACGGTTTCGCTTGAAGGACCAGCGTGCCGGCTCCGGCTTCGAGCAGCGCGTCACCGAGCACGAGGTCCCAACAGAGCTCGAGGCCGGCGTTGTCGAGCACGAGGTGGAGCTCGCCGCCGCCACTCGTCGCGTTCGCGAGCGAGTCGAGCAGCTCGCTGCGATCGTCGACCACGTACTCGTCGCCGTCTCGAGCCGTGCCGCCGTCGAAGCGGCTGAGGTCGGCCTCGTTGCCCGCGAGTGCCCTCTCCACGAGAACGGGCAAGCGAGGCGCCCCCGAAATCGACTTCAAGGCCGCGCCCACCTCGGGCAAGGCATCGCGGAGCGCCGCGCGCTTGATCTCCGCGAAGACGTCGAGGCCCGACGAGTAGAAGTCCGCGAGCGTGTTGATGGCGAGATAGAAGCAGAGCTCCGTATCGAAGAAGGGCAGGACGGACCAGGGACGACCGAGAATGGGCCCGAGGTAGTCGCTCCAGTACTCGCTCGGCTCGGCGAAGAACTCGCTCCGCATCGGGCGCCCTTCGAGGATGTCCCGCAAGAGCTCGTCCCAGCGCGGATCGAACGCGCCGGGGTCGCCTGCGCCGGAGCGAGCCTGGGCGAGGATTTTCGGAAAGCGCTGGGTGAGCGTGAAGTAGCCCCAGCTCTTCGGGTCGCGACAACCGAGCGGAGGCGGCAACGAACTCGGGTCGTGCATCGAGACCGAGCGTAGTCCACCCGCCGCCCGAGTGTCGCGTAGCGCGACACTCCTCTCGACCGAGTGTCGCCGAGCGCGACGAACGCGTAGCGCGCGGGTGGGCGTCGAGAGCTCGAAAGCGCCAGAAAATGCGCGCTTTCGAGGCGAGCGCCGGCCCCGGCACGGTTCGCGCTTTAGGGCGGGCATGCGGACCAGGATTCTTCCCTCCTTCTTCCTTCTCGCTTCGCTCGTCGCGGGCGTCTCTCGAGCTCAAGTTCCCGGTGAAGAGCTCGTCGAGGCGCCGGCGAGCCCGACGCCGAGCGACGCTTCGGGCCCATTGCTGACCGCTCCCAGCGCAGGCCACTCACTCGATCCAGACGTCGTCGATGTAGAGAACGGTCTCTAGCGGTGCGGCGGGGCCCCCTTCCGGAACTGCGTCCTTGGCGACGAGCTGCACGCCGACCTGGTTCACGATCGCGAGGTCGAGCTCGGAGACGTCGAGCTCGTAGGAGTGCCAATCGAAGTCCGCGAGCTCGGTTCCGACCACGAACTTCGACGTGTAAACGCCCCAGTTGTTGGTCTGCAGGTAGATCTGCGCGCCGTTCAAGTAGTCGAGATTGCCGGTGCCGGGGTCTTCGACCTTGATGGCGATGTGGAGCGTGCTCCTGCCCGTCCAATCCTGGTTGAAGTTCGCTTGCGCGAGCCCGTTCACCGAGGCGCCGTAGACGCTAAAGGGCACGGTGAGCGCGAGAGCTCCCGGGCACGACGCGCCTTCCTCGAGCGTGCGGTTGATGAAGCTGTCGCCCACCGAGCCGTTGGCCGGGTTGCCCTTGGCTTCCCAACCGCTGATCGAGCCCGGTGCCTCGAAGGTGTACGTGTTCACGACCGCCGGTTCGAGGCCCGGCGCGCCACCCCCACCACCCAGCCCACCACCCCC
>JAEZYO010000993.1 GCA_023419055.1 Pseudomonadota bacterium
CGATCCACTCGCTGCCGCGTCGAGGGCCTCCGCGATCAAGAAGGCGCGGAGCTCGAGCGCCTCGGGTTCGAGATCGTCGCCGAGCGCGCGAAGCTCCGCGACGGCCTCGCGAGCTTGCTCTCGAGTGCCCGCGCCCCGCTCGAGGTACTCGAGCCAGCGCGCGAGCAGCTGCGCTTCCGCGAGCTCGGGCGCGAGCCCGGCCGCGCGCACCGCTTGCTTGCGCGCCTCGGGTTCGTCACCCGCGGCGAGCGAGGCGCGCGCGGCTTCCACGAGCCACCGAGCGCGCTGCTCCGCGGTCGCGTCGGCGTCGCTCGCGAGCTCGCTCAGCACCTCCGCAAGAGCGCGCGGCTCGGCGCGCTGGCGCTCGACCTTGACCGAGAGCTCGAGGAAGACCCGGCGTGACACCCAGGCTCCCATCCCTTCGAGCACGCGATCCGCGGCCTCGACGTCGCCCCCCGACAGGTAGGCCTCGCAAGCGCGGCGCGTGGCGTCGGCGGCTTCGCTGCGCTCGGGGGCGAGCGCGCTCGCGCGCAACCAGAGCGGCGCTGCCCGCAACGGGGTACCGAGACGTTCGTACAGGTCCGCGAGCGAAAGCAGCACCGCGCGGTGATCGCCGGCCGCGAAGAGCAGCGCCTCGAGCTCACCGCGAGCGTCGTCGGGGCGGCCGAGCTGCTGATCCAGAATCGATGCCCGCCGCAGCCGGATGCGCCGCATGTCGTCGACCAGCGGCGCCAGCACCGCTCGTTTGGCGAGCAGCCCGGCGAGCGCCTCGTAGTCCGCGCGCCGCTCCGCGTCGCGCTCGAGCGCATCGAGCGCGGCCTCGTCGTGCGCGTCGAGCTCGTGGACCGCGCGCCATTGCTCGAGCGCGGCGCTCCGGTCGCCCGCGGCCTCGAGCAGACGCGCGAGCTCGCGATGGCGCGGCAGTCGCTCGTCCTGGTCGAGCTCGAGCAGGCGAGCGAGCGTTCGCTGCCGCACGTCAGAATCCGCCGCCAAAGCCGCGGCGCGCTCGAGCTCCTTCAACAAGTCGACCGAGTTCGGGAATTGCTTGCCGAGCTCGAGCCAGATCTCGAACGCGCGCTTCTCGTCACCCCGCGACCGCGCGATGCGAGCGAGCTCCGAACCGAGCCTCCGGGCCAGCGCCTCGGGCAGCTCGTCACCCCGCGCGGCGCTCTCGGCGCCGAGCGCCTCGATGCGCGCGTCGTCGCCGGTCCCCGAGTAGAGCGCAAGCGCCCGCTCCACGATCTCGGCGCGCTCGGTGACACCGACCTCCTCGATCGCGAGTGCCCGCGCGAGGGCGTCCGCTGCTTGCTCGAGGTCGCCCGAGCTCTCGGCAGCCGCGGACAGCTCGAGCAGCCCGTTGACCCGATCCCGCAAGGGCACGGCGCCGAGCACCTGCTCGAGGAGCTTCGGGTCGGCGAGCTTTCGCGCCAAGCTTTCGGCTCGTCGGACGAGCTGCAAATCCTCCGGGCGCTTGCACGCGGCCTGGACCAAGAGGCGCGTCTGAGTCGCGCCGTCGCCGAGCTCTTCCGCGACGCGCGCCGCGAGCTCGAACAGCTCCGCGCCCGCGCTCGCGAACGGCGAGCGCGTCAAGCCCACCACCTGATCGACGAAGGCGCGAGCGTCCTTCGAGCGCGCGAGCAGGGCCGCGAGCTCGAGGAAGGCCGAGTAGCCCTCCACGTCGCCGTCCGAGGCCATCGCTCGGGTGAGCGCGAACAGCGCGAGATCCGGCGAGTCGAAGGTGCGCGCCGCACCGTTCGCCACCTCGAGGGCGATGCGCGCGCCCTCGGGGCCGTCGACCTTGCGTAGCAGCTCGCCGACCGCGCGACCGAAGCGCAGCTCGAGCACGTCGCGCTCCTCGGGGACGTCCTCGATCATCTCTTCCATGGAGCGCGCGAGCGCTCGCACCAGATCCGATTCGGCGCGCACGCTGAGCGCGCGCAGCAGCACGTCGACGCGCTGCCTTCGACCTTCCTCACTCGAGCCGGTGAACAGCGCCGCTCGCCGCAGCCAGCCGGCGCGGGCGTCGGCGCTGTGATTCGCGAGCGCTACGCGCTCGATCGCGCGCACGACCTCCGCTCGTTCCCCGGCGCGATCCGCGAGCCGCGCCATGGTCACGAACACGACGCCCTCGGAGGGCACGGCCTCGAACGCTTGCACGGCGTGCCTGAGCGCCCGCTCCGGTGCCCCGTGCCTCTCGAGCTGCCGCGCGGCGCGATAGTGGACGGCGCGCTCGCCGTAAGTACCGAGCGCGGCTTGGGCGAGGCCCTCGTACAGCCGCTCGAGCGCCTCGACGTCCGAATCCTCGGCGGCACGCTCGGCGACGGCGAGCACGTCGGTGCGAGCCGGATCGAGCGAAAGCGCGCGGAGAGCGGTCTCGAACGCTTCGCCTCGGCGCCCGGCCTCGAGCGACAGCGACGCGGCCACGGCGAGGACGCGAGCGACCTCCTCCGGGTCGCGCTTCTTTTGCGCGAGGTCGCGCAAGCGCTCGAGCGCGGCGTCGATACCGATGAAAGCCAAGACGTCCGAGGCGAATTTCTCCACCCCGCGCTCGGGGTCGAGCGACGCGGCCCGCTCCCAGGCGCGCAGCGCGCCCTCGCGATCGCCGCTGAAATCCAACAGCGCGCCGCCGAGCTCACGCCAGGCGAGCGCGGTGCCCCGGCTGTCCGCTTCCGGGAGCGCGCTCAGCGTCTCCGCGCGCGCCTCGAGCAGCGAGAGCTCGCCGTCCGAGGTCTTCGGAGGCGGCGCCACGTCGAGCTCGGCGAGCACGTGCTGCGGCGGTGCCCCCTCGCGGACGGCGCGCAACAGCGAGCGCGCCGAGCCGTCCGCGTCACCCGCATGGCGGCGCCGGCGCGAAAGGTCGAGCAGCAGCTCGCCCCGGTTGCCTTCGAAGCTGCCGGTCGCGATCCAGCGCTCCAGCGCCGCGATCCCGAGCCCTCGCTCCCCGACCTTGTCGGCGACGGCGATCACGGACTCTCGCAGCGAGTCGTGGCGCGCGCCGAGCACGTCGAGCGCGCGCCGCGCGAGCGCCGACGCTCGCCCGGGGATCAAATCCGAGAGCACGCGGAGCGCCTCGGCGATGCGCTCCGTCAACTTCGAGAGCGGCTGCGGCTGCGAGAGCAGCCACGCCAGCGTGTCCGCGAGCCGCGCGCCGTCCCCGCCTGCGATGGCTCGCTCGAGCCGGTCGCGAGCAGCGTCGAGATCGCCAGGTCGCAGCGCGACGCGGCGCTGGACCCAGGCGTTCGCGAGCAACGGCTCGCCGATCGCGTCGTACGCCTCGGCGAGGGCGCCGCACATCGCGGCGCCCGGGACGATCACGCCCATGGCGCGCTCCATCGCGTCCGCGCCCCAGCGATCGCGCGTGACGAGCCCGACGCGAGCGCGCGCCGCGACCGGGCGCGGCAGCGAGGGGTCGGCGTGACAGGCCTGCTCGGCCGCGATG
>JAEZYO010001002.1 GCA_023419055.1 Pseudomonadota bacterium
TGGACCGAGCTGGCCCAAGAGACGCGAGCAGACCAAGGCGCGACGACGACGCGTGCTGAAGCACGCTGAGGAGGAGCAACGCAGGAATGCGACGCGGATCTGTAGGCCAGCGACGGGAGAGGTTCTAGGACCGGCTCTTAGGCCTTCTGACTCGGTCGCTGCGCGAAGGCTCCGGCAGGGAGAGTCGAATCGCCCCCGAAGGCGCGAAAACACGCAGAATATCTCGCGCGCCGCGCGCTATCCGAAATTGGAACTCTGCCTCGAACCAAGCTAGACGCATGGATGCGCAGAGGTAAGTCGAACGGCTCGGCGAACCACGCCGAGGGGGGACCGCGCGAGCGGGAGGAACGGGTCGGATACCGAGCCCTCACGGCCCTGGTCGCGGCGCTCTCGGTGCTGGCCGCGGGCGCGGGGCACTGGATGTTCGAGGTGGAGTCCCAGCTCTTGCTGCTCGGCGTCCTGCCGCCGGCCCTCCTCACCACCCCCGAGTATTACGGCACGCTGGCGGCGGTGCGCCGGCTCGGCCGGGCGGGGGTCAGGGTCGCGATCGCCCACTCGAGCAGCCTGGGCGTGGCCGCGTTCTCGCGCTACGTCGCCGAGCGCTACGGCTGCCCGCCGACCGAAGACAGCACCCGCTTCATCGACTGGCTCTGTGGCCACGGCAAGACTCGCAAGCCCCACGTCCTCTGCGCGACGAGCGACGACACGGTGTGGCTGTACGCGCGGCACCGCGAGCGACTCTCGCGCTACTACAAGGTCAGCCCGAACTCCGTCGAGACCATTTACGCGCTCTTGAACAAGCGACGCCTGAGCGAGCTCTGCCAGCGCGTCGGCATCGACACCCCCGAGGTCTGGTCTCCCGAGTCCCAGGGCGACCTCGCGCGTGTGGCGCGCGAAGCGCCCTTCCCGCTCATGATCAAGCCGGTCACTCAGATCCTCTTCGAGAGCCGGTCGAAGGGAGCGGTGGTGAGGGATCGACGCGAGCTCCTCGAGCGCTACCCGCGCTTCGCACGCCAGCGCTACGGGCAGGCCATCACCGCCTTCGACCCGCAAGTGACGCGACCGCTCCTTCAGGAATACTTCCCGGAGGCGGCCGAGGGCATCTACAACCTCTCGGGCTTCATCGACGAGAGCGGGAGCTCGCTCGCGGTGCGCGCGAGCGTCAAGGTGCTCCAACACCCGCGCCACCTCGGCGTCGGGCTCTGCTTCGAGGACGCTCCGGTGAAGACGGAGCTCGTGGACAAGATCGCCGCGCTGTGTCGAGAGGTAGGCTATAGCGGCGTCTTCGAGGTCGAGTTCATCAGGGCAGGAGGGCGCGTGATGATGATCGACTTCAACCCGCGCTTCTACAATCAGATGGTGTTCGACATCGCGCGCGGCCTCGACTTGGCGCTGCTCTCCTACTACTCGGCGCTCGGCGACGGGCCGGCGGTGCAGAAGGTCCTCGACAGCGCGCGCAAGGAGCGGCGCCATGGCCCGCGAGCTCACCTCCACCGCCTGAACTTCGAGATCATGCTCAGGGCACAGCGCTTCTCTGGCGCGCTCAGCAGCATGGAGGAGCGCAACTGGCGGCGCTGGCATGGCCTCCACGGAGATCAGTGCACGGACGCGGCGCACGATCCGAGCGACTGGCTGCCGGGCGTGATGGACGCCGCACGCAACGTGTACGGATACCTGCGCCACCCGCGCGCGTTCATCCGCACCATCGTGCTCAACCGCTGACCGGGCTCAGGCGCCGACGCGCTTCAGCCGTCGCCGCGGCGGAGAGAGCTCGTCGTACTCGATCAGGTCCTCGAAGCGCTCCGCTCGCCGCAGGAGCCGCGGACTCCCCTCCTCGATCATGACGACCGCCGGGCGCGGAAAGGAGAACGAGGTCGAGAAGGGCACGAAATACGCCCCGGCGTCCATGATCGCGACCGAGTCCCCCACGCGGAGCTCGGGCAGGCGCACGGCGGGATACAGCGTGTCTCCCGGGGTGCAGATCGGGCCCACCACCGTGTACGTCTCGGTGCGCGGCTCGCCGAAGCGGTTCACCGGCAAGAGCTGGTGATACTCGTTCCGCGCGCTCTCGGCCAGATTGATGCCGGCGTCGAGGATCGCGTACGTCTTCCCGTCGCTTCGTTTCGTCTCGACCACCGTCGCGAGCAGAAACTGCGTGTCTGCCGTCATGGCCCGCCCCGGCTCGATCAGGACGCGAGGGCGCGCGCGGCCTCGTGACGCGTAGTGCCGCTCCACGCTCGAGACGAGCTCCGTCACGTACTCCGAGATGCCGAGGTGCTCGTCGGCGGTCGGCACGCTGAGCTCGCGATAAAAGGCCTGACTGAGCCGTCTATCCGCGTTCGAGATGTGGTGCACGGTAGTCGTCCCGAGGCTCCCGCCGAGATCGAGCAGCGAGAGCTCGAGCCCGAGCTCCTCGTACAGCGTGTCGGTGAACGACAGCACGCTGCCCAAGAACTCCGAGAGCTCGGCCCGACCGTGGATCATCCCTCCGCGGTGCGCGTGCAGCCCCACGATCTCGAAGGCGTCGCACTCGCGCGCCTCGGCGTACGCGGCGAGCGCCGCGCCCCCCTCGATGGGGACCCCGAACTGCGCCGACCAGCCGCTCGAGGTGCTGACTCGAACGCCCACGCGCACGCGCTTGCCGAGCTCCCTCGCAGCGCGAGCCACGCGCGCGATCTCTTCACGGTGATTGAAGTTGAGCAGCAAGATGTCGCTCTCGATCGCCTGCCGCAGCGACGCGTCCGACTTCGCCGGGCCGTTGTAGACGATGCGCTCGCTCGGCACGTCGAGCCGCTGGGCCAGCCAGAGCTCGTACTCCGAGATCACCTCCGCCCCCACCCCGAGGTCGTGCAGGTAAGCGAGCACTCCGGGGACCGGGTTCGATTTGTAGGAGTAGTAGACCTCGCAGCCAGAGTGAGCCCCGTGCGGGACGGCGAGGAAGCGCTCCGCGTTCGCTCGCAACCGGCTCGCGTCGACGACGTGCAGCGGCGAACCCCACTGGCCCAAGAGGCCGTGCAGATCGACGCCCGCGAGCTTCAGGCCGTTGCGGCTCGGCGCGAGGCCCCAGCGCGAAGGCTCGAGCGGCTCCGCGGGTTCGGGGTAACGCTGCATGAAGGGTCGCAGCGTGCCCTTGATACTTTCCTTGACTCTCTGCTTGAGCTTTTGGAGTGCCACGATGACGGAGAGTTTAGCCCGCGCCCGCGCGCTCGGAGCGCGTGACGTCGCTGCGGGACATCACTCACGCGCCTTCGCGTGCCGTTGCGCGAAACTGCGCAGCGCGATCCTAAAACTGTGCCGGAAACGCTGGCTCACTCCTTCTGCATCTCGGCCGCTACCAGGACCAGGTTCGCGTTGTAGTAGATGTCGGGCTCGGTCGCGCCCCAGAAGCCCTTGTCCCATTTGTTCTCGCCGACGAAGCCACCGTCCCACAGATCGGTCTGCTCCCAATGCCACATGCTGTGTGGCGGCAAGCCGGAGCGGAGCGCGGTCGGGTTGTCCCAAAGCAGCGCCTTCGCCGGCGCGCCGGGCGCCAAAAAGGCCATGTCCGACCCGTTCGGGCCGCCGACGAGGTAGCCGGGCGGAGGCGACTTCGATGGCCCCCACTCGATGTGATACATGCGGTCGGGTCCTTTTCCGACGCGGGTGACCATCGAATACCCGTTCGGGTTGCGTCCGAGCACCCAGTGCCACTGATCGCGCAGGGCCTCGCCCGCCCAGGGGTTCTTGGGGTCGAGCTCGAGCGCAAAAGCGAGCTGGTGAGCTTTCTCCATCAAGTTCGAGTTGTGGCCCCAGTAGTAGTCGGACGGCCGGGAAGCCACGCGGTACCCGTCCTTCTCGATGGATGCCCGCAAGCTCTCCGCCGCGGCGAGCAACCGCTTCTTGGACTCTATGCGTAGATCTTCGGGAGCCTTCTCGTCGAGCGCGAGACCCATGAAGCCCCAGCGGGAAAGGTTCGGCCAGGCGCCGGAGACGAACGCGCCCGGCTGCGTCTCCGAGTCGCCGAGCAGAGCCCTCACGCTCTCGAGCGCCGCGGGAAGGCGGAAGCTCCGCCAGACCTCCACGGCGGCGATCAGGCGCGCGCCCGTCTCCTTGAAGTTCGGCGTGTCGTCCCAGAGCGTCTGAGGGCTGCCCTTGCCGTCCACCAGGATCCGCTCCGGGTGCTTCTCGAGGAAGGCCCAGCCACGACGAGACGCCTGCTCACAACGCTTCGCGAAGGCAGCGTCGTGCTTCGCGTACACCCTCGAGGCGACGGCGAGCACGCTGACGGCTTTGGCGGTCGAGGCCGTGCCGATCCCTGCTACCCAGCGCGGCTTGCGCTCTTTGTCGGGCGGGACGGTCTCGTTCCAGTCGTAGACGGCCTCGCGCGCGCGAAAGGCGCCGTTCTCATCTTGCATCGAGAGCACCCAGCGGAGCCCCCATCGCGTCTCGTCCAGGATGTCGGGGATCTTGTTGCCGGACTCCGGGATCGAGAGGTCCCCGTCCTTGAAGAGATCGGGGTGCGCTTCGAACGCCATCAAGAGCGCCTGCGCGGTCGGCGCCGTCGATGGGACGTACATGTCGTAGTTGCCCGCGTCGTGCCAGCCGGCGTCGAGCTTCCACTTCCTCTTCTTCTCGGGGTACGACCCGAGGTCCCAGGCGACGTCTTCGTGCACGTGACAGGGAGCTGTGCGCTCGAACTTCTCGCCGTGCCACTCCGCCGAAGGTCCCGTGAGCGCGGTGCGGCAGCGCTGGAAGTAGAACTGCTTGAGGCCCGCGACCAGAGCTTCGCGATAAACCTCGGTCCCGATCACGAAGGGGTCACTCTTCGCCCCGACGCCCTCGACGGTGTACCGACCAGGCTTGCGGAGGTTCGAGAAGTCCGCCTGCCAGACGAGATCCTGAGATGACTCGTCCTTACCCTTCTCGATCAAATCCGCCGCTTGGAAGGTGTACGCGACGACGCCCTTCTCGTCGACGACACGGGCTTCCTTCGGCTCGACGTTGAAAATGGCGATCTTCTTCCAGCCCACCGGATATCCGACGGTGTCGACCTTGATCGCAGGCACGTTGACGCCCGGCATCGCCGGCGCAGGCCGGGCCACGGGGGCCTTCTCCGCGCTCGGCTCGGCCTGCCACTTGCCCGTGGGAGGTGCCGTGGTGGCGCTCGGGGGTTCGGTGGTCTGCGAGCCCGCTACGCAACCGAACGAGAGGGCACAACCGGTGACACCCAGAGCGAGCCATTGCCCGCGTGACGGATAACGCATGTCGGCGGGATGCTACACCCTGGCTCCGTCTCGATACCAGCGCTGGCGCGCACGTCAGCGGACAGTCGCGCGAGCCCCTGCAAGCACCAGAGCGCGACGGGCGCCGGGGAACGGTTCAGGCCGCGAAGCGCGCAGGGTTTGGTTTAGAGCCGGTCCTGGAACCTTGGACCGAGCTGGCCCAAGAGACGCGAGCAGACCAAGGCGCAACGACGACGCGTGCTGAAGCACGCTGAGGAGGAGCAACGCAGGAATGCGACGCGGAACTGTAGGCCAGCGACGGGAGAGGTTCTAGCACTACTCCGCCACTTTTTTCTTTCCATTGGCGGCGACCTGTGTTCCATAGGCGAGCGCGATGCGCGACCTCGGAGAGAAATGGCAACGGGACCTCGAGCGTTGGTGCGAGCCGTATCTCGAT
>JAEZYO010001014.1 GCA_023419055.1 Pseudomonadota bacterium
GTTCTGGCACGGGTTGGCCTCGCAACTCGCGTTCGAGATAGTCGACTGCTCGAACGCATACTCAGGGAAGCTGCACGCCGACCACGTGAACGCGACGGCGATGGAGGCCCACGGGCGCATGGATCCCAGAGTAGCAGCGCCGAAAGCGAACGGACGCGCGTGTCAGGCGTCTCAGCGAGATTGGGCGCACTCGTTCGTACACCCTGGGTATGTGAGATACTGGACCTGCTCCTCATAAATTCGGACGCGACCCACCACATGCCGTTCACATCGGTGGTTCAGGCGTTGCAGAGTTACGCGGCTGCGGTACGCCGCGTCCGTTCCTCGACATCGATCCCGATCCCGTGATTCGTGGACGCCGTCGGAGAGCTGCTCGACCTCCCGGAGAGCGTTCCTCGATGCGACGCCGCGCAGCCGGGTGCTGCGTCACGATTCGCGACACAGCGCCCGGATTGCGCACACCGCCAGCGCTTGCGCACACCGCATCCAACCGGCGCGTCGAGCTCGACCGTACGTCTCCCCGCACGGCACTGTGCCCGCCGAACTGCGAAGAACCCGTCTTCGCTCTCAGCGCACGGCCTCGACGACGAGTCGAGCGAGTGGACCCGCTCGCGATACAAGCAAGCCTGTGCCCGCCGACCCCCGGGGGTAGTCAGACGGGCAACGTCTCGTCAAACGAAGATTCCGGAAAGTGGTCCTGTATTGAATTCGGGATGACCGAAGCCATCTGCGGCAATACCGAACAGATTGAGGATCGACGCGAGGAGGTTGTTGTGCGGCTGCGATGGCAACTGGAGCCAGCGATGCGCGTCGAGCTTGCCGTTCGCGCCGGCGAGGATGAGCGGCATGTTCGACTGACCATGATTTTCCGGCTGCTGGATCTCACTGACCGCGAGGACCAGCGTGTTGTCGAGCAGGGTGCCGGTCACGTCCGGCGTGGCCGCGAGCCGTTCCAAGAGGTACGCGAGGTTCTCGGTGTAAAATTTGTAGATCAGCTCGAGCGCTTCGGGCTGGAAGCCGCGATCGTGCTGATAGCCATGGTGATGATCCTTGAGGGATGCGCCGCTGCTGTCCTTCAAGAAGCCGAGCATGAACTTCGCTTCCGAGTCGGACCACTGCATGGTGCCGACGCGGGTCAAGTCGCACGCGAGCGCCGAAACCAAGAGGTCGGTCATGATCTTGCCCTTCTCGGGCACCTTCGCCCCCGTCGTGATCGACATGTCGCCGCCGTCGGAGTCACCGCGCGACGTGCCGTCCGCGATCGGGTCGTCGTAGTAGCCAGGCGTCTGATTGACGTGGCTCGGAACCTCGCAGCTCTGGCTCACGCCTTGAGAGAGCCCGGAAGCGGCTTTCTGCACGAGTGCCAAATGGGCTTCGAGCTTTTGCTGATCTTCTCGCCCGAGCTTCGGCATCAGTCGCTTGAAGTCCTCTTGCACACCGTCGAGCACCGACTTGCTGAAAGCCAGCTCCTTCTCGTTCTCGCTCGCTTCTCCGTTGAGCGTCCCGAAGATCCGTTCGAACGTGTTCAACGGGTCCGTGGCCGGCGGCACGGGAACGGCAAAAGCGCCCGGCTGCGGCGGCGCCTGGTAGTTGATGGTGTTGCCTGGGTGCGGCTGCCCGCCCGCCGCGATACCCGTCGACCAACCAGTCGATACTTCCAGGCTGGGAAAGCGCACGTCCGTCGACGCGGAGGCGATCACCTGGTCGAGCGACGCGCCCGCCGCGAAGCCCGCGTTGCCGCCGTTGGTGTTGAATTCACCCGGCAGTAGCCGCTCGCCCGTCAGGATGCCCGCCATGCCGCGCGAGTGCGGATGCCCGACGCTGCGCTCCGTCACCGATAGGTCGAGCCCCTGGAGAAAGACCAGTCGATCGAGGTACGGCGTCAGCGACGCCATCATCGGCTGAAGTGCAAAGTCGCGCTCGCTGCCCATCGGTCGCCACTTGTCCAGCAAAGTCCCGCCGGGATGGTAGAAGACGACCAGCCGGAGCGGCGTCGTTTCGTCCGCGTGGCTGCGGCCCGGGCGCAGCATGGCCGAGAGGAACGGGAGCCCGACGGCGAGCCCGCCGGCTCCTCGCAGCATCGTTCGACGTGTGAGGCGATTCTTCGACGTGATCATATGCGCTGCTCCTCAATTTCCAGCGACGACGACGGGCCGATACAGGAAGGCATCGGCTTGAGTGAGGGCGAGCAAGAGGGCCTTCACGTTGCCGCTCGACTGCTCGAAGGCTTGTTCGAGGGAGGCGCGGGTGCAGCCATCTCGCTCGTCCTCCTTCCGACCGTACGCGTAGGCGAGGAAATGACCCACGTAGCAGGCCTTGGCATCGCTGCTCTGCGCGATCTTTTGCCCGAGCTCGATCAGCCCCTCGAAGGGTCCTTCGATGTCGCTGCCGACGATCTTGCCGGAATCGTCGACAGGGACGCCGTCGTCTTCTTCACGAAAGAGGCCAACACCGTCGTAGTGCTCGAATCCAAAGCCGATTGGATCCATGTAGCTGTGGCAACCTCTGCAG
>JAEZYO010001022.1 GCA_023419055.1 Pseudomonadota bacterium
GCTCGCCGCGGCGCTGCGACGCAAGCGCCGGAGCCGCTGAGGTCAGGCAGCGGAGCGATCGAGCGCGGTGGGTGAAGCCGCGCTCGGCTCCGCGCGCAAGGCTCGTAGACCTTCGGCCATGCGCTCGCGCGTGAGATCGCGGAGCTTGCGGCTGTCGAAGCCGACCTCGCTCGGATCGATGGGCGGGAGGATGCGAACTCGCACCGGTTGCGGCGAGATGAAGAGCTGGTGCTTGGGCAAGATGCCGCGGGTGCCCTCGATGAGGACCGGCACGATCGGCACCTTGTAGCGCGCGCTCATCCAGAAGGCGCCGCGGTAGAACGCGATCAGATTGCCGTCGGACGAGCGAGTGCCTTCGGGGAAGACGAACAAGCTTCGTCCCTGCGCGAGATGAGCCTCACAACGACGGAGCATTTTGAAGATGCTCGGCAGGTGACGGCGGCGCAGGCCCACGTAGCCGTTTACCCACATGGTCCAGCCGAGGAACGGTACCCAGAAGTTCTCGCGCTTGCTGACCCACAAATAACGGAGCCCGGTCGCGAAGACCGCCAGGACGTCGACCATCGACTGGTGATTCGAGACGAAGATGCAGCGCCCCTCGGGCGCGTGCTCGCGACCGTCCACCTCGACCCCGGCGTAGGGCGCCGCCGACAGATAGTGGCCCCCCCAGGCGCTCGTGAGCGCGTGCGTGTAGCGACGCGTCCAGAACGTGAGGACGCGCACCACGACCACGAGGGGGAACAGCAGCGCGACCGTGCTCATGAGGTACGGCCAGTAAACGAGGTTATAGACGACGAGCCCGACTGCGCCGAGCCGTCGAGCTTCCCGTGAGGCTGCCATTACGCGGGCCCGACCCTAGCGCCGTTTGCTCAGGGCTGCGACCCCGAGCTTGCCGGCAGCGCCTTTCTCGTCGCGTCGAAGCCGCGAATCACCTCGACCAAACTTTGGATTTCTTCCGGCCTGTAAAGCTTCCCGAAGGCGGGCATCGCGCCCTTCCCGTGGGTGATGACGGCGACGAGATCGGCGTCGCTGCGGGTGCGCTGAAACTCCGGGTCGGTGAGGTTCTGCGGCGGCTTGCCGCCGAGCGCGACGAAGCCGCTCTTGCCGTCGAGGCCGTGACAGCGCGCGCAGGTACCGTTGTAGAGATAGCGGGCCTCTTCGAGCTTCGAAGGTGGCGCCTCCTTCTGGTTGCAGCTGGAGAGCCACACGAGCCCCGCCGGAATCAGCAGGCGGACGAGCCCTGAAGGTAGAAATCGCACGGTTCCCTGAAGCGTAGTGGGGGTTGTGGCCGGTTGAAAGCTCGCCGAGGAGCGGGCATGCTCCGCGCCCCATGCAAGCCGCTCGCTCGATTCGTCTGGTCGCTATCGGTGCCGTCGCCCTGCTCGCCGCCGCCTGTCAGAAGAGCTCGGAGAGCAACGAGGCCGCCGAGAAGGTACCGTCGAACGCGCCGAGCGAAGGCGCGCCCGAGCCATCGGCTGCGGCAGCGAGTCAGGTCTCTCCTTCCGAGACTTCGGCGCTCCCTGCCGCGAGCACGCCGCCCGAGCTCGCCGCTCCGCCGGACGTCGCGGCTCCTCCCGCCGACGCGAAGAAGACGCCTTCCGGGCTCGCGAGCAAGGTCCTCACGCCGGGCACCGGTAAGGTGAAGCCGACGTTGAACGACCGCGTCACCGTGCACTACACCGGCTGGACCACCGACGGGAAGATGTTCGACAGCTCCATCCCGCGGAAGGAGCCGACGAGCTTCGGCGTGACGGGCGTGATCAAGGGTTGGACCGAGGGGCTCCAGCTCATGGTGGTGGGTGAGAAGCGACGCTTCTGGATCCCTGCCGAGCTCGCGTACGGCAAGACGCCGCGCATGGGCGCGCCTGCCGGCAACCTCACGTTCGACGTCGAGTTGCTCGAAATTGCGTCCCCGCCCGAGACCCCGAAGGACGTGGCGAAGGCGCCTGCAGACGCGAAAAAGACCGCCTCCGGCCTCGCCTACAAGTCTTTGAAGAAGGGTACCGGCAAGGACCACCCGACCGCGGCGAGTCGAGTCACCGTGCACTACACGGGCTGGACCACCGACGGGAAGATGTTCGACTCGAGCGTGGTGCGCGGCCAGCCGAGCACGTTCTCACTCGGGCAAGTGATCCCCGGCTGGACCGAAGGCGTGCAGCTCATGGTGGTGGGTGACAAGATGCGCTTCTGGATCCCGGGCAATCTCGCCTACGGCGATACGCCGAAGCGTCCTGGCGCGCCGGCAGGCACGCTCGTTTTCGACATCGAGCTCCTGGACGTCAAGTAGGGGCTCACGTGCGCTCGCCTTCTTCTCTGCAGTTCGCGTGGCTAGGCGCTCTTGCTGCGCTCGTGACCGCCTGTCACGCCGGGACGAGCGAGAACCACGCGAGCGCTCCCAGCGTTCCGGTCGTCAACACCGAGTCTCCCGCGACGAACCCTGCGGAAGAAGAGAGCAAGAACGAGCCCGCGCCGGCCGAGGTGGCCATCGGTCCCATCTCGACCGAGGCGCCCCCGGACGTCGGCGCGCCGCCGCGAGACGCCGAGCGCAACGAGTACGGGCTCGCGAGCAAGGTGCTGAAACCCGGGACGGGCACGGTGAAGCCGACGACCCTCGACCGAGTGGTCGTGCACTACGCGGGCTGGACCAAAGACGGAAAGCTCATCGACAGCTCGGTCGAGCGGAACACCCCCTCGAACTTCGGCGTCAACCAGGTGATCGGCGGTTGGACGCAGGGCCTGCAGCTGATGGTGGTGGGCGAGCGGCGGCGCTTCTGGATCCCCGCCAAGCTCGCCTACGGTGAGCACCCGCCTTCGGGCGCTCCCGCGGGTGATCTCACGTTCGACATCGAGCTCTTGGAGATCGCGTCGACTCCAGAGACGCCGCCGGACGTGAGCCAAGCTCCTCCTGACGCCACGACCACGCCGTCCGGGCTCGCGTACAAGTTCCTGAAGAAAGGCAGCGCTACCGCGCATCCGACGCCGACGAGCCGCGTGACCGTGCACTACAGCGGCTGGACCACGAACGGGGTGATCTTCGACTCGAGCGTGGCTCGCGGTAGTCCGAGCAGCTTCGGGCTGGATCAGGTCATCAAGGGCTGGAGCGAAGGCGTGCAGCTGATGGTGGTGGGCGACAAGGCACGCTTCTGGATCCCGGCCGATCTCGCCTACGGCGATTCACCGAAGCGCGCCGGTGCGCCCGCGGGCATGCTCGTGTTCGACATCGAGCTCCTCGACGTCAAGTAGCGAGCTCGAGGTACGAGCAGAGCCCGTTTACGAGCTTCATCTGGCGTGGCGTCTTGCACGCGGCGCGCGGCAACTCGGGGCTCGCCACGAGCACCGCGAGCGCCTGCGCGCGAGAGACGGCGACGTTCAGGCGGTTCAGGCTGTACAGGAACTCGAGCCCACGCGGCGCGTCTTCGGCGGTCGAGGTCGCCATCGAGTAGACGACGATGGGCGCCTCCTGACCCTGGAACTTGTCGACGGTGCCCACGCGGAACCCCGGGAGCGCGCGGGAGAGCGCCGCGACCTGCGCGTTGTAGGGCGACACGACGAGCACGTCGCGTTCGGTGAGGGGGCGTGTCTTTCCTTCGCGGTCCGTGAAGGTGGGCGACGCAGCGAACAGATCGCCGACAAGACGTCGAATCACGCCGACCTCCTCGTCGGACTCGTTCGTGTTTCCCCGGTGCCGAACCGGCAGGTAGCGGAGCCCGGCGCCGGCGAACGAGCCGGGACCGTCGATCAGCTGTCGCTCGAGCCCGAGCGCCGGATCGGGCTCGAGGCGGCTCTCGTAGAAGACCTTCGAGATGAAGCTGCAGATCTTCGGGTGGAGGCGCCGGGTGAGCGGCAGGAACACGCCGCGGTCCGGAGGTAGCGTCAGCGCGTCGGCGCCGAGCAGGTGTTCGAGCGCAGAGACCTCTGCAC
>JAEZYO010001042.1 GCA_023419055.1 Pseudomonadota bacterium
GTCGAGAGGAATTTCCCCCACCTCGTCCAAGAACAAGGTGCCGCCGGCGGCGAGCTCGAAGCGACCGACTCGGTGCCGGTGCGCTCCCGTGAACGAGCCTTTCACGTGGCCGAAGAACTCGCTCTCGAAGAGCTCGCTCGGGATCGAGGCGCAGTTGACCTTCACGAGCGGTCCGCGCGCACGATCGCTGTCGGCGTGGATCGCGCGAGCGATGAGCTCCTTACCGGTGCCCGATTCACCGTGAATGAGCACGCTCGCCTTCGTCGGCGCCACCGCGCGAACGAGCGAGAGCACTCGCAGCAACGCGGGGCTCTCGCCGACGATCGCGCCCGCGGTTCGCTCCGGCTTCTCGAGCGCTCCGTCGCTCGCTCGGGCCGCCGCGAGCGCCGGCCGTTCGAAGCTCGACCGCGCTCTGGCTCGCTTCTCCTCGAGCGCGCGCCGCACCGCGGGGCCGAGCCGGGCCAGGCGATCTTTCAAGAGGTAGTCGACCGCGCCCTCGAGGATGCAGCGCGCCGCTCGGTCGTCGCTGATCGAACCCGTCACGACGATGAGCGGAACGTCCAGGCCGAGCTCTCGCAAGATGCGGAGCGCTGCGGGCGCCCCGAAGGACGGCAACGTATAGTCCGCGATGATGACGTCCGGCGGAGACGACAGGCGCTGCCGATACTCGGTCTCGTTCGTGACACGCTCGTAGATGAAGTCGAAGCCGTTCGCGTCGAGCTCGAACATGACGAGCTTCGCGTCGTCTTCGCTGTCTTCCAGCAAAAGGGCAGAAAGTCGAGGCGCTGTCATTCCGTCTCCCCGGATGCCGACGAGAACGGCCAACGCATCACGGTTGTTTAGGGGTTGGGCTTCGCGATCACGGATTCCCGTGAGGTGGTGCGAGATCTCGCGATCCGGTCGGCGCGCGCGAGCAGAGAAATGCCTGCAATTGCAGCAGAGAAGTCGGCAAAGACCGTGGCATGCGACTTGCGATTGCGGCCAACATGGCACTTTCTTCTGAAATCACCGGTTGCTGTTCTTCGCGCGTCGGAGAATTCGCGAGTCCTTCATCGGCTCGTGGACCGGACGGCTTCGAACGCTCCGTGGGCCTGATGTTGGGCCGCCTCGCAAACGCGCCGTCCGACGAGTTCAGTTCCGCCATGATCGAGTCGCTCGGCGATCTGTGTCGCGTCGGAGGACTCGCGCTCGCGAGCGTGCTCGAGCCTGCTCCGACGCCACCTGGGCTCGCGGTGCGGCTGGAAGCCGTGAACGGCGCCGTCGCGGCCGGCACCCTGATCGGCGACTTGAGCGAGCAGACTCTCGGTCGCGTTCGTAACGAGCTCGCGTGGAGCTCGCCCTGCTTGATCGACGCTCGCGATCCACAGCCGGACCTGTCGGAGCTCGCGGCCGCCCTGAGCGAGCACGGCCTCGAGAGCTGCGCGGTGGCGCGGCTCGACCTCGAAGGCCGACCCTTCGGCTGCCTCTTGCTCGCGTCGAGCAGCAGAAACCTCCTCGACGGAGCGACAGTTTCGCGCGTGCGCCTGCTGGCCGATCTGATCGTGCTCGCGCTCGCCCGTCATGAAGCCGCCCGCACGCCCAAGACCTCTGGCGACTCCTGTCAGGCCTTCATGACCGAAGCGGAACTGCGGGAGCTCGAGCGTAGCAATCTGTTGCGCGCCCTCGAGAGCTGCGACTGGAAAGTTCAAGGTCCGACGGGAGCCGCTCGCGCGCTCGGCTTGAGCCCATCGACGCTGCGTGACCGCATGAAGAGCTTCGGCCTCAAGCGCCCCTAGCCTCGGTTTCACGCCCCTTTTCGGCGGTTCGTCACCGGGGCGAGGGGTGAGGTCGGCTCGATTCGACCAGTCGGCCGCCCACCGAAACGGCACTGAACCGACGCGCTGTTTCCGCCCTCGTCACGGCTGTGCCATCAGGCCGTCACATCGGCGCGCTCTTCATCGCCGTCGAGAAGAACATCATGAAACTGACACGATTCTCGCTGGTGGGTTCGGTAGTGGCGCTCTCGATCGCGCCTCGGCTCGCGTTCGCTCAGCCCGCGCCGGCTGCTCCGCCCGCGCCCGCGCCTGCAGCACCGGCGCCTGCAGCCCCCGCACCCGCTGCTCCGGCCACGACGGAGAGCGCGCCGCCGCCCGCCGCCGCAAGAGAAGCCAAGCCGGCCGAAGAGCTTCCGAAGAAGCTCGCCGTCGGCAAGGAAGGCTTCTTCCAGCCCGCTGCGCTGCTCCAGTTCTGGCTCTGGAACCAGAACCAGAGCGGTGACGACGAGCTCACCTTCCGCGTCCGCCGAGCGGAGCTCCGCATCAGAGGTGAGATCGTGCCCGAGCTCGTCGCGTACATGATCATGATCGATCCGGCGCGCGCGCTCGAGTTCGACAACGAGACGCTCGACGTCGAAGGTCAGGAGCCTGCGCCCGACGCACCGGGCAGCGTCACGGCGGCGCAGCCCAACGGCCCGACCACCATCCTGCAGGACTTCAACATCAGCTTCTTGAGCCAGTACGCCGACGTCACCGTGGGGCAGTTCAAGATCCCGGTGAGCTACGAGGGATTCAACGGGTCCTCGAAGATCCTTTTCCCGGAGCGGGCGCTGGTTTCCCGCCAGTACGGTGATCGGCGCGACCTCGGCATCAAGGTCGAGAAGAAGCTCTTCGACGACTACTTTTACTACAACGTCGGTCTCTACAACGGCAGCGGGCAAAACCGCCTCGACAACGACGACCAGAAGGATCTCGGGGTCCGACTCGAAGGTTACCCGTACCCGGGCGTGACGCTCGGCGCGGTCGGCTACATGGGCGTTGGTGAGCGGGACACCGCGAACACCAAGGATCGCGTCGAGGGCGATCTTCGAATCGAGATGTTCGACGCGCTCCTGCTCGCGGAGTACATCCACGCTTGGGACGGGCCAACGGACTCCGATCGCCTCGAGGGCGCGGGCTTCTACGTCGCGGGCGGCTACACGTTCCTCGATCGCATCCAGCCGATCGTTCGCGTCGGCAAGCTCGACACCAACCTCCACGGCAACGCCACGAACCCCGACGAGGTCTGGTACTACGAAGGCGGCTTCAACTACTACCTCCGCGGTCAGGAGATGCGGCTCGCGATGACCGCGAGCTTCTTCGACTACAAAACCGACCCCACGAAGACCGATGTGACGTTGTTCGCGCAGGTGAACTTTTAGGCAGGTTCGTCCCGAGTTTCTCGACGTGGACGGCCCATCGACCGACCCGGTGTCACTCAACTGTCACAGAGCCGTTACGAAGCCTCCGCCCGACGCCGGAAGGGGGCTGATAGGAGGACGTACGCTATGATTCTCGGTCGCCGGATCTTGCTCATCCTCGCCGTCTTCGGCCTGGTCGCCTGCGGAAAGAAGGAGCCCGTCCCCGCTGGTGAGGCTCTTGGAAGCGACTCTTCTGCTTCCAAGAACGTGAACCTCACGGGGGCCGGCGCGACCTTCCCCTTCCCGCTCTATTCGAAGTGGATGAGCGAGTACAACCACCTGAACCCGAACATCCGCATCAACTACCAGTCGATCGGCTCGGGCGGCGGCATCCGCCAAGTCGTGGCGGGCACCGTGGATTTCGGCGCGACCGACGCGCCCATGAAGGCCGAAGAAGGAAAGAAGGCCCCTGGCAAACTGCTCCACATCCCGACGACCATCGGCGCCGTCGTCATCACCTACAACGTTCCGGGTGTGACCCAGAGCCTGAAGCTGACGCCCGAAGTGGTCGCCGGGATCTTCCTCGGTGACATCAAGAAGTGGTCGGACAAGAAGATCGCCGACCAGAACCCCGGCGTGAAGCTATCGGACCAGGACATCGCCGTGGTCTATCGCAGCGACGGCAGCGGCACGACCGCGGTGTTTACCAACTATCTCGCGTCGGTGAGCCCGACCTGGAAGGAGAAGGTCGGTGAAGGCAAGAGCGTCAAGTGGCCCGTCGGTCTCGGCGCGAAAGGCAACGAGGGCGTGACCGGCCAGGTCAAGACCACGCCCGGCTCGATCGGCTACGTCGAGCTCGCCTACGCGACGCAGAACCAATTGCCGAAGGCGGAGCTCGAGAACAAGGCCGGGAAATTCGTCGCGCCGACGCTCGAGGCCGTGTCCGCCGCGGCGGCAGGGGTCGAGATGCCAGAAGATCTCCACGCCTCCATCGTCAACGGCGCGGGCGAAGCCGCCTACCCGATCGCCGCCTACACGTACCTCCTCGTCTACGAGGACGCGAGGGACGCGAACAAGGGCGAGGCGCTCGCCAAGTTCTTGTGGTGGGCGGT
>JAEZYO010000011.1 GCA_023419055.1 Pseudomonadota bacterium
GCTGGTAGCTCCGGTGCCGTGAAGAGCGCTGGCTGCGGCAAGAAGTCCACGCTGACCTTCACGGCGGTTCCCGGCGAAGATCCGAACGCGGCCCCGGGGTCCGGAAACACCGAAGGCTTCGGCGAAGGTGGCTACGTGACGATTCAGAGCGGCGGCGAAAATAGAGGCTTTGCCATGCGGCTCCCCGACAACTACGACAGCCAGAAGCCTTACCCGTTGATCTTTGGGTTTCACTGGAACGGCGGCAACTCTGCCCAGGTCGACAATGGGGGGAGCAACGGGTACGAGATGGCGCACTTCGGTCTGCAGAAGCTCTCGAACAACGGCGCGATCTTCGTCGCTCCGCAAGGGATCGGCAACGGCTGGCAGAACCCGAACGGCCGAGACCTGACCTTCGTCGATGACATGGTCGAGCTCATCACGGAGAACTATTGCGTCGATACGACGCGCCTGTTCGCGAACGGCTTCAGCTACGGCGGTGGCATGAGCTACGCGGTCGCGTGCGCGCGCGCGAAGGTTTTCCGCGGCGTCGCGATCTACAACGGAGCGGTGCTGAGTGGTTGTGAGGGCGGCAACGACCCCATTGCGTTCTGGCAGATGGCGGGCCTCACGGACAATGTCTGTACGGTGGACGCGGCCAGGCCGATGCGCGACAGGTTCGTCCAGAACAACGGCTGCACCGCGCAGAACCCGCCCCAGCCACCGCAGCCGCCACCTTACTTGAGCCAGGGTGGACACATCTGTACCGACTACGCAGGATGCTCGAGCGAGCACCCCGTCCGTTGGTGTGTGCACCAGTCAGGACACGGCAACGCCGTCGTCGATGGAACGGGTGACCTCTACCATGGGTGCGCGACACCGCCCAACAGCTGCTCGGACTCCTGTCCATGTAGCTGGGTTCCTGGAGACGTGTGGTCGTTCTTCAACGCCCTCTGAGGTAGCGAAGCTCGCTACTCGAGGAGCTGCTTGGCTCGCGCCGCCTGCGCGCCTCGCGGGTAGCGAGCCAGGTACTCCTTGGCGACGCGGCGGGCCTCGTTCAACTGACCCGCGCGTTGCCATGCTTCCATCAAGCGTCCCATCGCTTCCGCGCGCAAGGAGCCGCTCGGCTGCTCGCGCAAGTAGGTTTCGAAGTGGCGAGCGGCGCGCGAGAAGTCCCCGCGCTGCTCGAAAGCGACCAAACCGAGGCCGTAGCTTGCGCGGCCACCACCGCTGAGCTTGCTCCGAGCGGCAGTGTAGGCCTGCTCTGCGCGCGACGCCGAGCCGCTCCAGCGAGCGGCGTCCCCGAGCGCGAGCAAGTCGGCGCCCGAGGCGCGCTGACATTCCGCTTCGAAACCAGCCTTTTCGGCCTCGGCGAGCGCCTCGCGGTACTTGCCCGCCGCGGCCAGGGCGGGCCACGTCGCGACGACCTTCTCGGGCGGGGCGCTGATCGGGCGCGGGGACGTAGGGGTGGCGGGCATCTTCTTTTCGAGAGAGGGCTCGAGCTCGCGGATCACGGGGTCGAGCGTGTCGTTCGCCGCAGTCGAGGCGTCCGCGGCGTTCGACATCTCGACTCGGGCGTCATCGGCGAAGGCGCGCAACCGCTGGCCCGCGCGCACCTCGAGGGGCTCATGGAGTAGGCCCCCCGATACGCGCACCGCGCCTTCCTCGAGCCGAAGGTCGAGCGTGCGCGCAGCGGCGTCCCAGCTGACGTCGAACCGCGTGCCGACCACGATGACCTTGAAAGGGCCGACGTCGATGCGCCAGTGATTGTCCTTCCGATGCACGACTGCGGCCGATGCGCGTCCTTTCTCGAGAACGAGATGGGCCCCCTGCGACGCCACGCTCGCCACTCGCACACTGGTGCCAGCGGCCAACGCGAAGCGCGTGCCGTCCGCAAAACGCAGCGGCAACTCACGATCCAGGGGGGCGGCCACGAAAGCTCCCGCAGCGCCGCGCTCGCCCCGGTCACCGATGGTGAACGACAGAGGCTCGACGCTCACGGGCCAGCGCTGCCAGACGACGGCGGACGCCGCGACGACCCCGAGCGCCGCCGCGAGCAGCCAAACGGCAGCGCGGCGAGGCGCCGCGGGGCGGGACACCCTCAGCATGCCGCGCCGCGCCCGCGCGCGTTCCTGGTAACCCGCTTGCGCGCGCAGCCGGTCCTGCTCGGCTCGAAGCCGCTCGAAAAATGATTCCTGCGTCATAGTCCAGCCCATCGTTGGCTTTCCTGAATCAACTCCTGCAAGAGCGGGTCGCGCGCGGCGACGCGAAGGAAGCGTTCGCGGCCGCGGCTCAAGCGGCGCTTCACCGTTCCGACGGAGATGTCCATGACCTCGGCGATCTCGGGTAAGCTCATCCCGTCGACGAAGCGGAGCGCGAAGGCGATGCGCTCGTCCGGGCTCAAGGTGTCGAGCACCTGGTAGGTGCGCAACAAAGCCAGGCTGCTTTCGACGGGAGCGCCGTCGACAGGGACTTCGGGTAGGTCGTCCGGCGCGAAAAAGCCGAGAAAGCGTCGTCGCGAGCGCCGGTCACGCAAGAAGGTCCGCGCCGTAAAGCAGGCGATGCTGCCGAGCCATGCCTTCAGCGCCGCTGCGTCCTTCAGCCGGTCGATCTGCTCGAACGCGCGGGCGAACACCTCGTTGATGAGATCCGGCACCTCCGCATCGAAGCCCAGCACGCGCACGATCAACCGCTCCACGTACTCCGCGTAGCGATCGAACAGCTGGTCACCCGCGCCAGGGCGGCCTGCGCGAATCGCGGCGACGAGCGCTGCGTCGCTCACAGTGGGGAAGAGTCGCACGACACCCTCCACGGATTTGCTGCTGGGGTTCGCCACTTGCGCCTTCGCCATCAGTCTCTCGAGCCTCCGAGTTCGGATCAGCGCAGCGCGACCTCTACGCCCAAGCTGGAAACCAACACTGGATTGAGCCAGTCCTCGGCTGTATCCCCCGCAAACACCAAGACGGGTCGGGGGGTGGCGAAACCGGCGACTAACGTGAACCTGAGCCGGATTGACTCCATGATGCCGACACCGGAGTTGCCCTCGTCGTTGCGAACCAGCGGTCCGAGGGCAAGCTCGAGTCGGGTGTGGGGGAACGCCGCAAAGTTGAGCTCCGTCG
>JAEZYO010000032.1 GCA_023419055.1 Pseudomonadota bacterium
TCGTGCACCGCGATGGTGGAGAGCGCGGGCTCGTGAGTGAAGGCTTGGAGCCAGGGTAGGAGCCAGGCCGGCGACTGGAACGGCGAGGCTCCGGCCGCGCGCCAGAGGTCCCACCAGTCGGGCTCGAGCTCCGCCAGTCGTTCCACACTCGTGACCAGTTCAAGTCGCATGTTGCACGCGCTCCGGTTGGGATGGTTGGGCCGCACCCTTGAGGGCTGTTCGGTACAGCTCGAGGTACTCGGTCGTCATACGTCGCGCGTCGAAGCGCTGCTCCGCGGCGCGCCGGCACGCGAAGCGGTCGAGCAGGCGGACGCGAGCAAAGGCGTCGCCGAGTGCGCCCTCCTCGGGCACGATGAGCCCGGTGCGACCGTGCTCGACGATGCTCGGCAAGGCTCCGGACGGGAGCGCCAGCACGGGCGTCCCGGAGGCGAGCGACTCCATCGCGACGAGCGACGACGTCTCGGGGATCCGGCTCGGGATCACCACGCAGCGTGCGCGCGCGAGCAAGCGCCGCTTGGTCGGGCCGCTCACGGGTCCGATGAAGCAGCGTCGCTGGTCGAGCAGGGGCACGATCTTGCGAGAGAGGTAGCTCTCGTGCTCCGGGTTGGGGAACGCGCTGCCGGCCAGGAACAGCGTCATCTTGGCCTCGCGCGCGGCGCGGAGCGCGATGTCGAAGCCCTTCTCCTCCGCGATCCTCCCGAGGCACACGGCGAAGCCGGCAGGAGAGCCGTCGATGGGCCGGTAGCGCTCCACGTCCACGCCGTTCTCTATCGTCGCGTGAATCGAGGTGCCTGGCTCGCAGGTGGCGCGCTGCGTGGCCGAGACGCAGGTCAAGAGCACGCCCGGGCGCGGCGTGAACAGGGCCGCCGGGTACCGGTCGATCGGCAGATGCAAGGTGACGATGACCGGCCTGAATGATTCCGGCATGTATTCTAGAGCGTCGGATCCGTGTAGGTGGACGACGTCGATGCTGCGCTGCGTGAGCGCGCGCTCGATGGCTTCGCGGTAGCGGGTCCGCACCTCCCGGCGGCGCTCCTCGTCGAGCGTGCCCTCCGGCAGGTCGATGGTGATGAGCTCGCCGGACGGCTTCGAGCCGGGGCAGGCCATCACCAGCGAGCGCTGCCCGGCCTCCACCAGCGCCTCGTCGATCGCGGCGAGCACCTGTTCGGCGCCACCGATAGCTTCCCTTCCTACTGGAACGAATGGGTCAGCGACATTGAGCACGGTCAACATGTGCCCTCGATTCCGAGCAGCGCGAGCGCGGCGCTCGCGAACGCGAGGAAGCAAGCCCCGCTGACCCCCCGATCGACGCGGTCGTAGTCGAAGCGACGCTCCGGAGCCCGCGAGAAGTCGTACTCCGGCGCGACGCGGAAGCGCTCGAAGCGGAGCGGCAAGCGCGACCACAACGACGCTTGCGTGCGGTGGCAGGCGAGCATGCGCGCCTTCTGCTCCGAGAGCTCGTCTCCGAGCTCGAACACGCGCTCCTCCAGGCCGGCTTGCGCCCGGAACTGACCGAAGGAGAGCTCGCCGCGTCGCTCGTGACACGACGTGAACTCGAAGAGCGTCGGCACCGCGTCGCCGGCCTCGAGCAGGAGCTGGCGCGCGGCGTGAACGACGAGCGCGGTCGCGTCGTGGTCGGGGTGCCCACCCTCGTACGGGTGCGAGAGCACGATCTCCGGCTCGATCCTGCGCATCAACGCTGCCATCTCCCGGGTCAGCCGCGGCAGCTCGAGCGTCGTCTCCTGGTCGATGGCGAAGAGCTCGAAGATGCGATCGTCTCCGATGCCAGCGATGCCGAGCGCTTCGCGCGCCTCGCGGCGGCGTGCGAGCTTGTAGCTCTCTCGGTCCGGGAAGCCCGCCTCCCGCGCGAAACGCGGGTTGCGCGGCGCTCCGTCGGACACGTAGACGACGTACAGGTTCTGCGAGAGCCCCGGCAGCCGCCCACCGGCGCCGAGGATGTCGTCGTCAGGGTGAGCCGCGACCACCATCACGCGGGGCACGCAGGCTCCCTCTCGCGCGAGACAGAATCGCTCCAGCAGATCCCTTGAGTGCCCCATGGTTTTTCCTCACGCCGTGTGGCGCCTCGCCGCTCCGGTGGTCACGAGAGCGCTCATCCCGCGATCCGGGCGGCGCGCTTCGAAACCTTACCGTTCGACGTGGCGTTCCTGATCATCGAGCCCCTTTTCGCCACCACGGAAGCTAGCGTCAATAGCGAGGATTCCGCAGAAATTTCAGGTGAGTCGTGCGGAGTTTCGCTCGTTGACAGGGGCGCCCTCGCGCGGAGAATCGGAGCACCCCACGCTTGCGGATCCGGCCTCGCACGCCGACTCCGATTGCGCAATTCACATGGGCACGCGACAAGCTCAGAAATCCGAGTTCGAAAGTCATTTCGCGCATGAAAGCGGCGCGGTGAAGGACGTCGTCGAGCCGCGGAGCGTGCTCGTCACGAGCGATACGCTGGGCGGCGTCTTCAGCTACGCCGTCGAGCTCGCGCGCTTCCTCTCCGCGAGCGCGATCGATGTCGTGTTCGCGACCATGGGAGGGCCGCTCGATCCCGCGCAGCGCGTCGAGATCGGTCGGATCCCGCGAGTCGCGCTGCACGAGAGTAGTTTCGCCCTCGAGTGGATGGACGACCCGTGGGCCGACGTCGATCGCGCGGGCGACTGGCTGCTCGCGCTCGAGAACCGTTACCGGCCCGACCTCGTTCATCTGAACGGGTACGCGCACGCTTCGCTGCCGTGGCGCGCTCCGACGGTCGTGGTCGGGCACTCGTGCGTGCTGTCTTGGTGGCGCGCGGTGGAGAAGGAACCCTTGCCCGCGCGCTACGCGGAGTACGAGCGGCGAGTTCGTGAGGGGCTCTCGCGCGCGAGCGCGGTGGTGGCGCCGACGCGCGCCATGCTGGATCTGCTGCGCGCGCACTACGGCGAGCTCGAGCCGAGCTACGTGATCGAGAACGGCGCAGATCCCGAGCGCTTCAAGCCGGCCGAGAAGCAGGGTTTTTTTCTTGCCGCCGGCCGCCTCTGGGACCGCGCGAAGAACCTCTCGCTCTTGACGGAGGTCGCGCCACGGCTGCCGTGGCCGGTCTTCGTCGCGGGTGATCTCGGCACGGGTTCGGCCGTGGACGGCCCGGTGACGCAAAACCTCGAGTGGCTCGGCAAGCTGTCGCAGGCGGAGGTGTCGCGCGTGATGGGGCGCGCGGCCGTCTTCGTGCATCCCGCTCTCTACGAGCCGTTCGGACTCGCGCCGCTCGAGGCCGCGCTCTCGGGAGCGGCGCTCGTCTTGGGAGACATCGCGAGCCTGCGAGAAGTCTGGGGGGACGCTGCTCTCTACGTGGATCCCTCGAGCGCGGAGGCTTGGAGCACGACGCTGTCGGAGCTCGCCCGGGACGAAGACTTGCGCCTGGAGCTCTCGCGGGCAGCCGAACGGAGGGCGATGACCTTGACTTCGGCGCGGATGGCGCTCGCCTATCGCGCTCTTTATTCCGACCTCGTCACCGCACGCTCGAATGGAGGCCTACCCGCATGAAGATCGTGTTCTTCGGTCGCTCCTTGCTCTCGGATCCCGGCGACGAGGTCCATTTCCTGCGCGGGATCGCCGGTGAGCTGTGCGAGCGAGGTAGCGAAGTGGTCTTCTACGAGACTCACGGGGAGTCGAACGGAGCTCGGGCGAGCAAGGCGGAGCGTGAACTTCGGAGGCTCTACCCGGCGCTCCGTGTAGAGCGCTGTGAACCGGGCTTCGATCCCGAGCAGGCGGTCGACCGCGCGTCCCTGGTGATCGTCCACGAGCTCTCGGATCCCGCCGTCGTTTCGGCGCTCGGGAAGCTGCGGCTCAGGTCTCGCGGCTGGGAGCTCTTCTTCCACGATACCCACCGCGCTGGATTGACGGACGCGGGTTCCGGGTGGCCCGATCTCACCGGGTACGACGCCGTTTTGGCCTGCGCGGAGGCGCTCAGAGAGCGCTATGTCGCGGCCGGTTGGGCGCGCCGCGCCTTCACGTGGCACGAGGCGGCGGACGTCCGGATCTGGGCCCCCGAGCGCGGCCCCGACTCGGGCCTTCGAGGCAAAGCCCTCGGGGACGTGGTGTGGGAGGAGCCGGGGCTCGGTGAGTCGATCCCGGAGCTCTGGCAAGAGTTTCTGCTGCGGCCGCTCGCCGCGCTGCGCCTCGGCGCGAGCGCCTTCGGCGCGAGCTACTCGAGCGCGGCCATCCTCGAGCTCAAGCGTGCCGGAGTGGACTACCTCGGCGCGCTGCCCAATCATCGCTTACCCGAGGTCTTCCGGCGTCACCGCGTCGCCCTGCACGTGCCGAGCTTGCGAACCCGGGACCTCCCGGGGATGCCGTCGATCCGCTTCTTCGAGGCGCTTGCGGTCGGCGTGCCGCTCGTGAGCGCGCCTTTTTGCGACACCGAGGAGCTGTTCCGGCGCGGAGACTACGTGGCCGTGGCAAGCTCGGAGCAGATGAAAACGGCGCTGCGTGACCTGATCTGCAACCCGCCGCTCCGGGACGCGCTCGCGACGCGCGGGCTCGAAACCATCGCGGCCCGTCACACCTGCGCTCACCGAGCCGACGAGCTGCTCTCGAT